>JASGMZ010000010.1 GCA_030156305.1 Bacteroidales bacterium
GAAGAGGTAGTACAAATGATCGAAAAAAATAAAAATTACGATCTTATTTTAATGGATATTCAAATGCCAAAAATGAACGGACATATTGCCTTTAAACACCTAAGAAATCATGGGGTAAATATTCCGGTAATAGCACAAACAGCATATACCATGGATAGCGATATAAACGAAATTAAAAACTTAGGATATAATGATTATATTATCAAACCAATTGACATTAAAAAATTATTTGAAAAAATAACAAAGTACCTTGATTAGTTAGCTATGGCAGAAAAAATTATGTATGTTGAAGGAGTAGGAAATGTTAAATTTCGAAAGAATAAACGATCAAAAAACATAAGCATATCAATGCGCCCGGGAAGAGGGATAATGGTTACCTTCCCTTTTTTTGTAAGTTATAATTCGGCAAAAAAAATTGCAGAACAAAAGAAAGAGTGGATAAAAACACAACAGCCCAAAATTGATGCTATTGAAAACAAATCAACATTTTTTTCTGAAAAAACAATATTTAAAACGAGAAGCAGAAAATTAGAAATAAGTAACCATAACGAGAACTCTATAAAAACAACCATCACTAACCATACCATTGAAATTAAGTATCCAGCCAATGAAAACATTCAATCCATGCAGGTTCAACAAACAATAAAAAATTCCATAATTAAAGCCTTACGGTTTGAAGCTAAAGAATACCTTCCCCAGAGAGTAAAATTTCTGGCTGAGAAACATAACTTTACCTATCGGAATATATATATTAAAAATAATAAAACCCTTTGGGGAAGTTGCTCAGGAGTAAACAACATTAACTTGAACCTACATCTTGTTCGTTTACCCGACCACCTGATTGATTACATCATTATACACGAACTTTGCCATACGAAGGAAAAAAATCATGGTAAAAAATTTTGGAATTTAATGGACTCTATTTTGGGAAATGCAAAGTTGTACTCTAAAGAACTGAAAAATTACTCCATTAATATCTATTAACATTAATTTGATTTTTTCTTAAAAAAATGTAAGTTTAACAGTTGTTTCCTAACCTGTTTGTCCGATGAAAATAAATACCAAATTATTACTATATATTCTGTCAACTTCAATAATAATTTTTATTGCAGTAGTAGGATATATCACTATTAAATCGCAAAAAATAGCATTAACCGAAGCACAAAATGTTGCACAAACCACGGCAAAAGAATATGCTAATATTATAAAAAGTGAACTCTCTGCTGATTTTAAGGCTGTAAAAACACTTGCTCAGGCTGGCCAGGCTTATCATACCCTCCCCTGGGATGAATGGAATAATGTTTTTTTAGAACAACAACGAAATGTTATTCTCGAAAATCCGCATTTTTTGGCAGTAGCAACCAGTTGGGAATTACAATACATTAATCCCGAATGGGATAAACCGTTTGGCCGATACCTTAACGGATGGGTAAGAGAACAAGATGGAAGTATTCAACAGCTGGAAGCAGAATTAAATACAGATGGCGATGTGTTTACAAGTAACTACTATAAAATGAAATCATCAGGCCAACCGATGATTGTTGATCCGGAAATTTATAATTATTCGGATAACGCAGAAGACCAGTATTTAAACTCCAACATTTCAGTACCCATTAAATTGGGCAGTTCATTTATAGGGCTTGCAGGAGTCGATGTTGATTTACAACGATTTCAAAAAATTATTGAAGAAATAAAACCTTTCGAAAACAGTTATGCATTTCTGCTTTCAAACAATTGCACTTTTGTTGCCCATCCCGACAAAACGCTTATGGGCCAATTAATGGTTGAAAATAATAAAGATTTTTTTAAAACTTATAATATCGCACAAAAAGTTGCCGAAGGCGAATTTTTTTCATTTACCCATAAAAACAAACAAAAAGAAAAGCATTATTATGCTTTTGCTCCAATAAAAATTCAAAGTATTGAAACCCCCTGGTCGTTGGTAATTGTAGTCCCTAATAAGGTAATTACATCAAAAGCAAATAAAATATTAATTAATGCACTTATCGTTAGTTTTATTGGATTTATAGTACTAACCCTTGTCGTTTGGTATATTGCACAAAACATTACAAACCCAATAGTAAAAATTACCGAAACCCTGAAAAACCTAGCGCTGGGAAAAATCGATAAGTCATTAATAATTGAAGCAAAAACCAAAGATGAAGTAGGTGAAATGACGCTGGCATTAAACACATCAATCAAAGGATTAAATAAAAAAGCAGCATTTGCCAGTGAAATTGGTGCCGGCAATATTGATACACAACTCGAACTGTTAAGTAAAGAAGACAAACTTGGCCAATCTTTAATTGAAATGAGAGAAAGTTTGAAAAAGGCAAGAGCTGAGGAAGAAAAAAGGAAAGAAGAAGATCAAAAACGCCGATGGGCAAACGAAGGGCTGGCAAAATTTGCCGATATTTTACGCCAAAACAATGATGATTTATCCGTCTTATCGATGAACATTATTAAAAATTTAGTTCGCTATCTTAATGTTAATCAAGGGGGGCTGTTTATGCTCAACGATAATGAGGAGTCTGGAAAAACATTAGAGTTATTGGCTGCCTTTGCTTTTGACCGCGAAAAATATTTTACCAGACAGGTTGAGCTTGGCGAAGGGTTAGTAGGTACTTGTGCTTTAGAAAAACAAACCATTCACCTAACAGAAATTCCTCAGAATTATGTAAACATTGTTTCAGGATTAGGTGGTTCAAACCCTAACAGCTTATTACTGGTGCCTTTAAAAATTGAAAACGATATTCTCGGAGTAATAGAAATGGCATCCTTTAAAAAATTCGAAAAACACGAAATTGAGTTTGCAGAATCTGTTGCAGAAAGTATTGCATCAACACTAAAGTCTGTACAAATAAATATCAAAACTTCCGAGTTACTTGAAAAGTCACAACAACAAGCAGAAGAGATGGCAGCCCAGGAAGAAGAAATGCGACAAAATATGGAGGAATTACAAGCTACACAGGAAGAAGCCTCCCGCAGAGAAAATGATTTAAATACAATGATAAATGCCATTGATCATTTTATGCTAAAAGCAGAATTAAACCCTGAAGGGAAATTTATAAGTGTAAATGATTTATTCTTATCTACTTTCGGATATACTAAAAATGAAATAACAAATCAAAGCATAGAAAAATTAATTCCTGACCAGGAATTAAGCCGGTTTCAAAAAATTTGGGAAAGAATTGTAAAAGGAAAATCACATAACGAAATTTTTAAACAAAAATCCAAAAAAAACGAAACCTTATGGTTGATCACTTCATATACACCAATATATGATGAAGACGGGAGTCTGTTAAAAATTCTATATCTCGCTATCAATAACACAAAATCAAGAAAAGAAAAAGAAGAACTGAAACGTAAAGTAGCCCTTTACGAAAAAAACAAATAATCCTACCACAAAGAATTTAGTATATAGGATTATAAATTATATTTTTGAATAATAATTTTTTTTAATAAATATAATCTGAGATGAAATTTAAGCTTAATCTGAATCTGAAAAGCAAAATGCAGCTGTACCTAATTACTATATCGGTAATTATATATGTAGCAGCCATAGGATATATAAGTTTCAACGCAAAAAATTCAGCTTACAAAAATTCTGTTGATTTAGTAAATGCCGAAGCCGGGAAATATGCCCATAAAATTCAATCTGATTTGAATGAGTATATGGCTGTTGTCCGAACGCTTTCAAAAGCATTTTCCGTTTATAAAGATATGCCCCGAGAACAATGGGACCCGCTTTTTATTAAAATGTACGACAGAGTTTATCGCGACAACCCTGACTTTTATAAGCTCTGGGATAGCTGGGAGTTAAGCAAAATTGACAGTAGCTGGGACCAATCCATCGGGAGAATATCCAATGAATTTGGACGAGTTGACGGAGCAATTTATAACAAACAAGAAATACGAAGCCTTGATGGTGACTCAGAAGTGTATGCTAATATTAAATCTCAGGCCCGCGAAATGATTCTCCCCTTATATTTTGATTTATTCACCGAAGAAAACCAGGATGCAGAATTAATGACAAGTCTGGTAAGCCCTATTATGATTGACAACCAGTTTCACGGAATGGTAGGTGTTGATCTCATCCTGAAGCAGTTTCAGCAAATGGTTGAAAATATAAAAATTGAGCAATTTCCTGGTACCTATGCATTTTTACTGAGCTATGAGGGCATGTATGCTGGTCACCCAAAAACTGAATGGCTAAACCAGCCTGCAACATTTAACCTCAAATCGGATGAAGAATTTTCTATTACCGACCGTATCAAAAAGGGAGAAAGTTTTTCCATTATTACCAAAGGCCAAAATAATGATACCCAATTCGTTGCATTTGCTCCCATAGCCATCGGACGTACCAACACTCCCTGGTTTTTAGGCGTGTCGGTTCCTATAAATTCTATTATGGCTCAAGCCGATAGGAACTTTATGATCTCAATTATTGTTGGTATTATCGGTATATTTATTTTAAGCTTAGCAATTTATATTATTACTAAAAATATTTCTGACCCGATTCAGAAAATTACCGAACTCCTTAAAAAACTTTCAAAAGGACAAACCGACATTAAAATGCAGCTTAATGTAAATAGCGGTGACGAAATAGAAGAAATGGCCGATTCGCTGAAAACATCCATATTAAGTTTAAATGAAAAAACAGAATTTGCTAATCATATTGGAAAAGGAGAACTGGATTATGATTTTAAGCTTTCCAGCGATGAAGATGAGCTTGGAAAAGCGCTTATTAATATGCGAAACAGCCTCCAAAAAGCAAGAGAAGAAGAGGAAAAACGGAAAATAGAAGATCAAAAGAGAAGGTGGGTTAACGAAGGCCTGGCAAAATTTGCCGATATCTTACGTGCAAATAATGACAATTTAGAACGCCTGGGCCATGATATTATCAAAAACCTGGTATATTATCTCGATGCTTGCCAGGGTGGATTATTTTTACTCAACGAAGAGGAAGACAATAAAAAATACCTTGATTTAATTTCGGCATTTGCCTACGACCGCGAAAAATATTTTGAGAAAAGAATTGAATATGGAGATGGAATTGTTGGTTCTTGTGCAATAGAAAAAGAAACCATTTATATGACCGACCTGCCCCAGGATTATATAGAAATTACCTCAGGGTTAGGTGGTTCGAATCCTGATTCTTTGTTGGTGGTTCCCTTAAAAATTGAAGATCAGGTTTATGGGGTAATTGAAATTGCATCGTTTAATAAATTTGAGAATTATCAAATCGAATTTGTTGAAAAAGTTGCTCAAAACATTGCTTCTACCATCCAATCAGTAAAAGTTAGCATACAAACCAATGAACTTTTAGAAAAATCCCAACAACAATCAGAAGAAATGGCTGCACAGGAAGAAGAGATGCGCCAAAACATGGAAGAACTTCAGGCTACCCAGGAAGAGGCCGCAAGAAAAGGTACTGAAATGGAAAGCTTAATAAATGCCTTAGAAAATTCGAGTTGTATTGTTGAATATAACCCCGAAGGATTTATTACAAAAGTAAACGATAACTATCTTAACCTTCTTAACCTTTCCAGAGCCGAAGTGATGGGTACACACCATTCAGACAAAATGGATTTTACTGATAAACAAAAAGAAGAATACAATAAGTTTTGGAACGATTTGAAAAGAGGTGTAACCAAGAAAGAAAAATCAAAATTTATTGTTAATGATAAAGAATTAATATTTATTGAAGTATATACACCTATTATGAATGATGAAGGGAAGGTGGAACGCATTTTAAAAATTTCTAATGAAATTTCTGAATTTGACAAATAATAATTCTCATAAATTCTTATTATGAAGATAAAACTTAAAATACAACAAAAGATACAGCTATTTATCATTTCATCCTCAATTATCATTTATATTATAGCTGTGGGATATATAAGCTATAAAGCCCGAAAAATGGCCTATAACGATGCTGTTAAAATAATGAATAACCAGGTACAGGAATCGGCAAAAGATATAAAAGCCCGGCTTGATGCTCAATTTTCCGCCGTTGTGGCTATCAGTAATGCCTTTAAAGTATACAAAGATTTTGAAAAGGATGAATGGCAAAATCTAATCCATAAAATGTATGCACATATCTTTAAAAACAACCCGGATATTTATGCTTTATGGGATAGCTGGGAGCTAAGTGCCATTGACCCGGAATGGGATAAACCCTATGGACGAATAAGCCATTCGTTCTGGAGAGATAATGGAATAATAAAAGACAATGTTGAGTTACGTAGTTTGGAGGGTGACTCGGAATTATACGCAGAAACAAAAGCCAATTTAGAACCAAATATTAACGAACCCTATTTTGATGTCTTAACAGGGGATAAAACAGTATCGTTGCTAATGACCAGTTTAAATGCTCCAATTGTTGAAAACGGGAAATATGTTGCGGTGGTTTCTTTTGACATTACCCTTGTTCAACTCCAGGAAATTATTGAAAATATTAAACCTTATGAGGGGAGTTATGCTTTTTTAATTTCAAACAAAGGCGCCATTGCCGGACATCCCAATAAAGATTTTTTTAATCAACCTATTATTGAAGTTTTTCCTGAAGATGAAAAAAGTGAACACATCTCAGAAAATATCCGTGAAGGAAAACATTTTAGCTATACAACCCTTGATGAGGAAGGAGTAAAACATTATATCACATACGCTCCCATTCATATTTTAAATACCAACACACCCTGGTCAATTGCTATTTCTGTTCCTGAAAATGTTATCATGCAAGAAGCAAACAAAAACTTCAGAATATCTATTTTGGTAGGAATTGCAGGCATCTTACTCATGTCGTTGGTAATTTTAATCATTAGCAAAAATATTACCAACCCTATAACACAAATTACCGAGCTACTGAAAAAACTATCTATTGGGCATCTCGATGAAAAAATGAGAATTAAACTTGATACCGGCGATGAGATTGAAGAAATGGCAAATGCCCTAAATAAATCTATTGATGGTTTAAATAAAAAAGCCGATTTTGCAAATCAAATTGGAAATGGCAATTTAAATCATGATTTTGAATTGCTTAGTGATGAGGATATTTTAGGTAAATCGCTTATAGATATGCGTAATAGCCTGGTTAAAGCCGAAGAAGAAGATAAAAAACGCAAAAAAGAGGATGAAAAAAGACGCTGGGCTAATGAAGGACTAGCCAGGTTTGGTGATATCTTACGCCAAAATAACGATAATATTGAAAATTTAGCCACCGAGATTATTATGAGTCTGGTTAAATACCTGAATGCAAACCAGGGCGGATTGTTTATCTTAAATGATAATGATAAAGAAAACGTTTACTTCGAATTACTCTCGGCTTATGCCTTCGACCGCAGAAAATATCTGCAGAAACATATCGAGCCCGGAGAAGGGCTGGTAGGAACCTGTGCCATTGAAAAGAAGACCATTTTTATGACCGATATTCCACAAGATTATATTGAAATTACATCCGGACTGGGAGGTGCAAATCCAAATTGTTTACTTATTGTTCCTCTCAAATTGGAAGAAGAAGTGCTTGGAATTCTCGAGATTGCTTCGTTTAATGTTTTCGAAAAACACGAAATTGAATTTGTTGAGAAATTAGCCGAAAGTATTGCATCTACGTTATCATCGGTACGAATAAACCTGAAAACGTCAGAACTACTGGAAAAATCACAACAACAGGCAGAAGAGATGGCGGCACAGGAAGAAGAGATGCGCCAAAACATGGAAGAATTGCAAGCCACACAGGAAGAGTCTTCTCGCAAAAGTGCTGAGATGGAGGGTTTAATTGAAGCTTTAAATACATCGAGCTATGTTATTGAATACGACCTGGACGGATATATTCAAAATGTAAACGATAATTACTTAAACTTAATGGGTTTATCTAAAGATGAGGTTTTAGGAACTCACCACTCCTTGAATATGGAGTTTTCAGAAAAGCAAAAAGCAGAATATGACAAATTCTGGAAAGATTTAAGAACAGGAAATGTAAAGAAAGAAACAACAAAAGTAAAAGTTAATAACAAAGAGCTGGTATTTGCAGAGACGTATACACCCATTAGAAATGCGGAGGGAGAAGTATTCAAAATCCTCAAAATATCCAATAACATTACTGATTTTAAGGAACAAAAGTAGATACAGGTAAAAAAACAAAAAAAATCCCGCTAAAAACGGGATTTTTTTTGTTTATCTTTATAATTGATTAGTTGCATTTAAGCACATGTTTCATTTGATATTCAGCAGCCTGTTGGTAATCACCTTTCGCAGCTTTTGAATAATTATCACATGCAGCAGCATTATCCCCTTTACCCAAAAATGCATTTCCTAACTCATAATAAATTTTAGCATCTCTTGTAGTTCCTTCTCCATCAAACAACTCTAACGATTTATTGGCCATTTCAATGGCTTTGTCCCATTGCTTAAGTTTATTATAAACAGCCGATAATTGGTAATATAAATCAGAATCAGCGTCTTTATAATCTAATGATTGAGTAAAATAATCGGCGGCATCAGCATAGTCTTCTGATTGATAAGCTTCAGCACCTTTTTTCAAAAAATAATTTCCGGCAAGCGATTTAATATCATCCTCTTCTTCAGCTTTATTGTTAGCAATGGATACTTCAATTCCTTTATTGGCTGTCTCTTTCAATGCTTCGGCATTATCCTGCTCTCTTAACGCCATGGTTTTATAAACATACACTTTGGCATCATTAGGATTATATTCTAACGCATGATTGAAAGAAGCAATCGCTTCATCATATTTTTCTTCTTTTAATAAATTGGTTCCTTTAATACGATACAACTGAGGAATAATTCCTTCTGCTTTTTTAAGATACGCTTCATTACCATAGGTTTCTGAATATTCAGCCAGTTTTTCAAAAGCTTCAATCGAACCATCATAATCTTTTTGTTTATATAATCCCAGTGCATGTTTATATTGCATTACCGGAATTTGTTTAATTGCCGTTGCCCGGTTTTCATTGTCAAATTCGCCCAGTTCTTCGTAAATAGAAATACATTTTTTAAACGATTCTATAGCACCCAAATAGTCTTTAGCCTGCGATTTTGATACCCCCTCTTTTAAGGCATCAACAGCTTCTGATGATGTTTGTGCATTTAGATTAACTGCAAAACCCAATAAAAAAATCATTGCAGTTATTGTACTCTTTAATTTCAATTTCATGATATCATTTTTTAGTTTAGGATTTAATTTAACTCTGTCTTTATTTTTAGCGGTTAAAAATATAAAAATCAATGAAAATATAAAATAATTTTTAAATATAATTTGCTACATATCTCAATTAATAACAATGATTTGCTATATACTAATCAAGAACTATACCACTTTTAGCCATTTGATAAAAAACCTGGTTTTCGGTAAAAACGATCTCAATAATATCAAGTACAATCAGATTGATAAGTATTTTTTCGGCTTTATATTTAGATAATTGGGCTACACGCATAAACTTAGAAAATGTGATTTTTTGGTTATTTTCCAAATAATCGAACAATATTTTTTCGGGTTCGGCATAGCGTACCAAAACACCTTTTCCAAATTTTTTCTTATTCCATGCTTTAAGGTATATATGATTAACAATAAAGTTTTGGTCGTTTACCCTGATATAAACACGAAACTTCCCATCTTTATTCGGTGCTGTAATCAATTCGTCCAATGATAACTTAGGGATTGTGATTTCAAGCAATATCTTCCCCTCAATTTTCCACACTTTCGTTTCAAATGTCACTTCAGGCTTACAATATAAGTCGGCTGCAGCTTGTATCATGTAAAATTCCTCATCACTTTTAACGCCTGCAATAGAACCATTGTCCCTCACCCCAACCAACAATTTACCTCCATCGGTATTGGCAAATGCTGCCAACGAGCGGGCAATTTTTTTTGAGTCGGAAATAGAATGTTTAAAATCAAGCTGCTGATGCTCTCCCTGCCTTATCAAATCATAAATATATGCACTCATCACTTAAATGTCATCAATAATTAGCGAAGATAAAAAAGAATTTGCACAAAAAAATTGCTGTCGCTTAAATTAAGAAACGGATAAATTTAACAAAACTCACTTATTCAATGCTTCTGCACCTCCTACAATCTCAGAAATTTCATTAGTAATGGATGCTTGTCGGGCTTTATTATAAGTTAATTGAAGTTCTTTTATTAATGTGGTAGCATTATCAGTAGCCTTATGCATAGCGGTCATTCGGGCACCATGTTCTGCTGCCAACGATTCTAATAACGCTTCGTAAAAATTAAGCTTAAGCGATTTTGGAATCAGGTTTTTTACAATATATTCCTGGTCGGGCTCCATGATGTAGTCAAAATTCACAAAAGAATCTTCTTCTTCTTCAAAATAATTTATTTCAACCGGCAAAAACTGTTGGCTTATTAAAAGCTGCACGGCTGCATTTTTAAACCGGTTATAAATAAGCATAACCTTATCGTACGCTTTATTTACATACGATTCAATAATTTTCTCAATAAGTGGTGTTGCATGGTCAAAACAGAGTTTTTCCAGCAACTCATTATCAGAATCAATAACTTTAAATCCCTTTTTGGTAAAATAATCGGTAGCGGCTTTTCCAATAGTCAATATTTCCACATTTCCAGCTTCATTTTCACCGGAATACTCCTCATTAATTAAACGAATGGTTTCTTTGATAACATTCATATTAAAAGCTCCACATAATCCTTTATTGGATGAGATAACCACAAAAAGAATTCGTTCAGGATACCCGGAACGGGCATAAATATTATCTTCGATAATGTTAACTGATTTGGTGATATTACTTAAAATTTCATTTAATTTATGTGCATATGGCCTCAGGTTGATAACGGAATCCTGCGCTTTTTTTAATTTAGCAGCCGAAACCATCTTCATGGCACTGGTAATTTGGCGGGTAGATTTTACCGATGAAATACGTGTACGAATATCTTTTAAACTACTCATTCGTAAAAATTATTAACTTTTTTTATATGTTGAAGCCACTTCTGCGGCTACAGACTCAATGGTTTTGGTTACATCCTCGTTTAATTCTCCTGCTTTAAGCGTTTTCAAGACCTCTTCGTGTTGCATTTCCATCCTATCCAAAAAGTCTTTTTCAAAGGCTTTAATTTTCTCCACCGGAACATCTTCGAGCAGCCCCTTCGTGCCACAGTAAAGGATAGCAATCTGTTTTTCAACGGGCATGGGTGAATATTGTCCCTGCTTAAGAATCTCCACATTCTTGGCACCCTTATCAAGTACGGCCATGGTAGCAGCATCCAACTCGGAACCGAACTTAGAAAAAGCTTCCAGCTCGCGGTATTGCGCCTGGTCTAATTTCAATGTTCCAGCCACTTTTTTCATCGATTTAATCTGCGCATTTCCACCTACCCGGGATACCGAAATACCCACATTAATTCCGGGACGAACCCCCGAGTTAAAAAGGTCTGATTCGAGGAAAATCTGTCCATCGGTAATGGAAATAACATTGGTTGGGATATAGGCAGACACATCACCGGCCTGGGTTTCAATAATTGGCAATGCTGTTAATGAGCCTCCCCCTTTAACTTTATCTTTAATCGTATCAGGTAAATCATTCATTTGGGCAGCAATTTCATCGGATTCGATAATTTTTGCCGCACGCTCGAGCAGTCTTGAGTGCAGATAAAAAATATCTCCGGGATAGGCTTCCCTTCCGGGAGGACGACGTAAAAGCAATGACACTTCGCGATAAGCTACGGCTTGTTTGGAAAGATCATCGAACACCACTAATGCCGATCTGCCGGTATCTCTAAAATATTCACCGATACATGCACCGGCAAAGGGAGCATAAAACTGCAATGCAGCAGAATAGGATGCAGTAGCCGAAACAATTACCGTATAATCCATGGCCCCATGTTTTTTAAGGGTTTCGGCAATATTGGCAACAGTAGATCCTTTTTGTCCTATGGCTACATAAATACAAAAAACAGGCTCTCCACGATCATAAAACTCTTTCTGGTTAATAATAGTATCAATGGCAATGGCTGTTTTTCCGGTTTGGCGGTCGCCAATAATTAATTCCCGCTGCCCACGGCCAATAGGAATCATCGCATCAATGGCTTTTATCCCGGTCTGAATAGGTTCATTTACCGGCTGACGATAAATTACGCCCGGAGCTTTTCTTTCCAGTGGCATTTCAAAAAGTTCGCCACCAATTGGGCCCAGTCCGTCTAATGGCTCTCCCAGTGTATTGATCACCCGCCCTAAAAGCTCTTCCCCTACCCGGATAGATGCTATTCGTTTGGTTCGTTTTACTTTATCGCCTTCTCTGATTTCTTCTGTTGGCCCCAGAAGTACCGCACCCACATTATCCTCTTCCAGGTTTAATACAATTCCTTTCATCCCATTCTCAAATTCGATTAATTCGTTGGCTTGCACATTCGACAAACCATATATACGGGCAATTCCGTCTCCAACCTGCAATACACTTCCAGTTTCCTGTAATTCATTATTTGTGGTAAAGCCTTCTAATTCTTTCTTTAAAATATCCGATACTTCTCCAGGTTTTATTCCAGCCATAGGTTTAAATTTAAAAAAATTATTTCTTATAATGTATTTTAAAATCGTACATCTCTTTTTTCATACGATTTAAATAATGCGTAACACTTAAATCCAGTTGTTTATTATCAATCTCTATAATCAATCCTCCAATGATATCCTCGTTAACTTGCTGTTTAAGTTCTATAGTAGCCTTAAATTGTTCTTCGATGGCTTTTATAACTTCATTCCTCTCATTATCGGAAAGTTTAATAGCGGTAGTAATTTCAGCCGTTTTAATCCCTTTAAATTGCCGGTACAGGTCAATGTAGTTTCTCAACATCCCTTTCAGGTGATTTTGACGTTTATTTTTTATAACCAGTTGTAAAAAAACTCTAGTATATTCGCTTACCTTATCGGCAAATAAATCATCTAAAACAGCTTTTTTGTGCGATATTTTTATCACAGGATGTTCTAAGAGAAATAAAATCTCGGGAATATTATTTAAGGATTCAAGAATAAATTCAACATCTTTTCTTATTTCATCCACCAGTTTTTTTTCTCTCGCTAATAAAAACAGAGATTTTGCGTACCTTACATTGATCTGGCTGTGATACATACTAATTTAGCTCTATATTCTTAACAATATTACTGATCAAATGTTTTTGTTTGGAACCATCTGAAAGATGGTCGCGTAATAATTTTTCGGCAATACCCACCGACAACTCCGCAATTTGATTTTTTATTTCGTTAATGGCATCTTCTTTTTCTTTAAAAACACTTTTGCGTGCATCTTCAAGAATTTTTTGAGCTTCCTGTTTTGCTGTCTCTTTAGCTTCTTCTATGATTTTAACTTTTGCCTCTTTCGCCTCTTTTAAAATATTTTCACGTTCTATTTTAGCTAAAGCCGTGATTTTTTCGTTTCCAAACTCGATTTTAGCCATTTCATCTTTTGCTCTTTGAGCAGCATCCAAGCTTTTAGCAATAGATCTTTCACGAGCTTTGATTGCTTTCAGAATCGGTTTCCATGCATATTTAATGAGTATAAATAGTACTATACTGAATGATACTATCATCCAAAACAACAAACCGATATCCGGTTTAATGAGTTCCATACGATAACTTTTTAATTAAACTAATGTGCCCAACAATAATTTCAGCTTGTTTTTCTATTTTGGGCAACCGATATCCCTTTATACAAAAAGTACAAGGAAACACACCACGATAGCAAAAAATGCTACCCCTTCGATAAGCGCTGCCGAAACAATCATATTCGAACGAATATCACCGGCTGCTTCGGGTTGCCGGGCTATAGATTCTACAGCACTACTCCCTATTTTAGAAATACCATAAGCAGCTGCAATAGCAGCAATAGCTGCACCAATGGCTGCTCCTACTTTTGATATTGCAGCACCTTCAATAGCTAATAAAATGATTCCTAATGTTGACATAATGTATAATTTTAATGGATAAATAATTTATTAATGATCTTCTGCTACAGCCATTCCAAAATAAATAGCCGACAGAATGGTAAAAACATATGCTTGTATAAATGCTACCAGCAATTCCAAAAACGACATAAAAACCGCAAAAATCACCGAAACAGGCGATACGGCTAATCCTATTATCTCGCTGATATTTCCAAAAATAAAAATCAAACTAAAAAAACCGAGAACAACAATATGTCCTGCTGTAATGTTCGCAAACAAACGAATCATTAAAACAAAAGGTTTTATTAAAACTCCAAATAATTCAATAATTGGAATCAAAGGTAAAGGGACTTTCAACCACCAGGGTATTCCGGGTGCATTAAAAATATGTGCCCAGTAATTTTTATTGCCGGTAAAGGTTGTAATAATAAAAGTAACCAATGCCAATGCCATAGTAACTGTAATATTACCGGTTACATTAGCTCCGCCGGGAAATATCGGAACAAGGCCTAACAAGTTGTTTAACAAAATAAAAAAGAATATGGTCAATAATGCCGGCGTAAATCTTTCATAATGTTTTTCCCCAATACTGTCTTTAGCTATATCATCACGGATAAAAAGAATAACCGGCTCCATCAAAGATTGCAAACCTGACGGGGGTTGGTTGGGTTTCCGTTGATATGCTTTAGCAACAGGAACAAAAATAACAACCAAAATGATACAACTGATAATGATAGCTAATACATTTTTAGTGATAGAAATATCAAAAGGGCGGGCGATAAATTCTCCCTTTTCGTTTATTTCAACAATTTTATTTTTATATGTCCCTTCTTTGGCAATTGTAAATCCTTTATAAGAAGGATTGTGTGCTAATTTACCGGACCAAAAGGTTACCCATCCTTTATTTTTACTGTACAATATTACCGGTAAGGGAATAGATACATGATGATGGTTATAGGAGAAGAGATGCCAGCCATAATCATCCTGTATGTGATTAAAAATAAACTCTCCGGTATCGAATCCTTTTTTCTTTTCTATAGGCTCATTATGATTAGAAGTAGAATCTGTTTCAGCAATTTCTTTTGTTGCAAAAGAAAAATTTGTTACAAATACTACAAAAAACAATGATAGAATAATATTTAAAAGGGTTCGATGCATATTAAAGATTTAGGCATTTACAAATTTAATGAATAAATCATAAAACTATCCCTGAAAAACCAATAAAAAAAGCAGTATAAAATTATACTGCTCCTATTACGTAAAAATTTATTTATTGTTGCCTGTTTTATGCGCCTAATCCTGCACTTATTAAGAAAGTTGCAGCAAAAGCAATAATAGCGTACAACTCAGGAAATACAGCTAAAATAAGTGTATTGCCAAATACATCGTTTCCGCCACCAATAGCAGCAATACCATTGGATGTTACAGAACCTTGTTTTGTTGCTGAAAACAGTGCTACAAAACCCAAAAACAGTCCCATGGATAAAATTGCAATACCATTAAATAAAGACATATCGGGTGTAATAAGATTAAACAGCTGGTCGATTACGAAATAACCACCAAAGCCATACAAACCCTGTGTACCCGGCAATGCTGCCAAAAGCATATAGTTACCAAATTTGTCCGGGTCTTTTTTTAATGCCCCAATGGATGCATTACCACCCATTGATACTCCAATAGCACTTCCTATTCCTGATAGTGCAATCATAAATGCTAATCCTGCATAAGCTAAATAAACTGCTGTGTTTGCCATAAATTTATTCTCCTATTTTTTTATTTATTTCTATTTTGAAAATGGTTTATATTTTTTCCCGCCGCCTGTAAAGCCGGCATTTTTATAAAATTCTACAAAAGTTAAACGTAACGGATGAACAAAAGCTCCCAGTGCGGCCATAAATATATTTAGTCCGTGGCCAATGATTAAAATAATGATAAATGGGATATAACTAAGGAAACTTCCACCCAAAAATTGTGCAGCAATTTGATTAAATACCAATCCTAAAATTGCACTGGAAATACCTAATGCAAATAAACGAATGTAAGATAATAAATCACCAAAAACTCCGGTTACCATGTTATAAACATCATAAAGGCCGGAAAAAACGCTAACAATCATATTTTTTTCAGGATTGGCAAAAAGCAGAATCATAGCGACACTAATGCCTAATCCGATATTTTTAATGATGCTAAAACTTTCGGTATCAATTCCTATCTGTTCAAGTCCGATAAAAGTTCCAAAAGTTAATACTAATAAAATCCATCCTATGGTTGATAATCCATATTTTAAACTTCCTCCCTCTCTGATTTGATTGGCTGTTTTAATAAACATACCGTAAAAAATCTGGAGTCCACCAACAGCAATAGAAAACCAAAATAACTGAAGGGGTTCTAAAATAATATCTTTTAAAGGATATGCCTGTACATTTATCAGGGAAACACCAAAAAATGTTCCTGAGATAAGCCCCATAATTACCGTAGCTCCACCTAAGACAGCAGCCAGTGTAAACAAAGGTTTCATGCTTTTTTTCACTTTTTGCCTAAAAATCAGCGTGCCAATTAAAATAAGTAATCCATAACCGGTATCGCCTACACAAAACCCAAAAAACATCATAAAGAACGGTGCAAAAAATGGCGTTAAATCCAACTCTTTATAATCAGGCATATCAAACAAATCGCTGATAGGTTCAAAAAGCCTGGAAAACTTGTTGTTTTTCAATTTAATAGGAACCTTATCTTCATCCGAAGGTTTCGAAGAAATATAATACACATCCTGTTTGTCGAGAAACTTTTCTAAATCTGCTTTTTTTTCTTCAGGAATCCACCCCTCAAGCAACATCACTTTCTCTTCGGCCTGCTTTTCGGTATGATTAATCGCCAGCTCAAAATCTGTTTTGTTTTGAAGCTTATGTCGCTTTTCTCTTAACTGATGCTGATATTTTGCTGCATATTCATCAAAAGTGGCCTGAATTTCTTCTACCCTTTTTTTATTTTCTTCACGTTTCTTCAACAGCTGCGATAATGGTTCTTCAGGTAACTTTATTTCTTCTGCATCAATGGTTATCTCTTCGTCCGATTGTTGAAAAACCACAAAATAAACCTTGCCATGCTGCCGGTTAATGATTTGCAGATAGTAATCCTCATTCCACTGTTCGTTAAAATTCTTCTCGCTACATTCAAAAAAACGCAGTTTGATATTTAGCTCCGCCATTTTTTCTTTCATCTCCGGCGTAAAATCACCCCATGGCCCGGCTTTTTGAATATCTTTATTTAACGACGATTGGTCTTGTTCTATTTCAGACAGTTCCGTTATTAGTTTCTTTACATTTTCAACCACAGGAACCTCTTCCTGCTTTCCTTTCACTTCCTGCTCTTCCTGTCCCCTTTTTTCAAGGAATTTTAGCGTTTTGTTAATCTCACTAATCTGATGTAATGATGATTTTATGTTATCGTCTATTTCTTTCTTTTTCTCTATGATGTGAAGGACACCCTGTTCCTGAAGGTGTTCAAGAAAAGGAATATAATCCTTATGATAAATTAAGAAAGAATATTTTATCATTGGCGTAATCATCAGGCAGCCTCCTTATCTTGTTGTCTTTTCTTAACAATTTTCTGCGCCGATTTCGAAAGATTTTCCTCATCTTCAAGGAAACGTTTAATTTTCGAAATAGCTTCATCGTAACCAGGTATTTGAACCTTTTCGTACAGATTCACTTTCTGGGTTGTTTTTTTCCTGGCATAATCTAAAAGCTCCATTTTTCGTAAGAAAAAATCACTTTCGATAGATATTTTCACTAAAGATTTAATAATCTGAACTCCGCCTAAAAACCAACTGGGTTTATTAAACAGGCTAAAGTCCTTTATTTCAAAAATTACATCATCTAAGATAGGTGTTTTTACACCGGCAATTTTCTTAAAGGACATTTTAACATCTTTAACCGCAATAAGATCCTCCTCAAATTCGCCCCAAAGCCTTACCATATCTTCGTATTCTTTCATCTGCTTTTCAAGCTTTCGGAGCAGCTCTTCCGACTGGCCTTTAGCACGCTTAACTTCCATACGCAAGGCCGATTCTTTACTTTGCAAAGTAGGAAGAGCCCGTAAACGCATTTTAAGCTGCTTGTTTAATTGCTGTAATGATGTTTTATTATATTGAAACTTTATTGCCATAAACTTTTCAGTTTTTCAGTTCTTAGTTCTCAGTTCTTAGTTCTCAGTTCTTAGTTCTTAGTTCTTAGTTATCAGTTCTCTGGTTTGATATTAAATTTTCTGCCTTTAAATTTAGAATTTTGTAAATAACTTATTAAACCTCCGATTATTTTAGCCAGTTCTTCAGCTTTTATTAGTTTTTCATTTAATATAATATTATTTATATATTTTCTATAAAACGCACGATATAATTGAGATTTTGTTTCAGATAAAGACCCTTTAGCAATATACAGGAATTGAATAAACTCCTTATTGCCACCCCTGTCAAAACCCTCTGCAATGTTATCCATTACAGAACCACTCGATTTTCTAATTTGCCCCACTAAAGAAAAGTCGCTATTAAATTTTTCAAGACAGGTTAACTCAAAAATTTCATGAGCATATTGTCTTGCTTTTTGCCAAGCTATTAATTCCTCAAACTTTTCTACAGTAGCCATAATTTAAACAATTTCACTCTAAACTCTAAACTCTGAACTCCAAACTCTGAACTCTGAACTCCAAACTCTGAACTATTTAACTTAATTATCTTTTGGCCAGTATTTTTCTACTAAATCCTTTTTAATCCCTACCTCGGCAGGTTTAAAATGTTTGTCAAATAAATTCCAGGCCGTGGATAACATTTCGTCCACTTCAATATTTACATCAATCGCCAGTAATTTTTCCGAATAGTCTTTTGCAAACTCAAGGGCACGCTCGTCGTAATCCGTAAGATCAAAACCATTCTCTAATTTGGTCCTTGCATTGGCTGCATCGGCATATAACCGAACGGCAGCGTTCATCACCTGCGGATGATCTTCTCGTGTTTTCTTTCCAATAACCAACTGTTTTAATCGGGATAAACTTCTAAACGGATCGACAATTACTTTTCCAATATCAGTATCTTTACGTAAGAAAAGCTGACCCTCGGTAATATACCCTGTGTTGTCGGGGATAGCATGTGTAATATCTCCGCCCGATAATGTGGTAACTGCAATAATAGTAATAGAACCACCCTCAGGGAACTGAACGGCTTTTTCATAAATCTTGGCTAAATCACTGTAAAGCGAACCGGGCATACTGTCTTTCGAAGGAATCTGGTCCATACGGTTCGAAACAATACTAAGTGCATCGGCAAAAAGAGTCATATCAGTTAAAAGCACCAAAACTTTTTGTTTTTTGTCTACGGCAAAATACTCGGCTGCCGTTAATGCCATATCAGGCACCAACAGACGCTCTACCGGTGGGTCTTCTGTTGTATTTACAAAACTGATAATGCGGTCTAACGCCCCTGCATTATCGAAAACATTTTTGTAATATAAATAATCGTCGTTAGTTAGCCCCATTCCTCCCAGAATAATTTTATCGGCTTTAGCACGAAGGGCCACCATCGACATCACCTGGTTAAATGGCTGGTCGGGGTCGGCAAAGAAAGGAATCTTTTGTCCTGTAACCAACGCATTATTAAGGTCGATACCGGCAATACCGGTAGGAATAAATTCAGAAGGTTGTTTTCGTCGTACGGGATTTACCGACGGGCCACCAATTTGTCTCTCTTCACCCTCAATCTCAGGGCCTCCGTCAATTGGGTCACCGTATGCATTAAAGAATCTTCCGGAAAGTTCTTCACTTACCTTTAAGGTAGCAGGACGACCTAAAAATATCACTTCGGCATTGGTAGGAATACCTTCGGTACCCCCAAAAACCTGCAATGTTATTTCGTCGCCAATAATTTTCACCACCTGAGCCATCCGGCCATTTACTACAGCAATCTCATCATAACCAACATCCGTAGCATGCAACGAGCAGGTTGCTTTTGTAATCTGGGTGATTTTTGTATAGATTTTTTGAAATGCTTTTGTTTCCATTATTCAGCTTTCTTTTCGTCAATTATGGTTTTAAGTTCTTTCTCGTTTTGTTTGAATTTGTCTGATTCAAACTCCGAATAGTTCATCTGCTTCATTTGATTAATTACTCGTTTAAAGTATGTGGCTACTTCTTCAAATGATTCGAAAGAGAATTTTGTATGATAGATATCCAGTACTTTATTTACCATATATTTCTGTCGTTCCAATGATGTTGAGCTATCGACTTCATCAAAAGCATCCTGCTGAAGAATAATAAAATCAATCACTTCAGCTTTCCAGAAAGTAACATGATATTCAACCGGCACCCCGTCATCCCCAAGAATATTGATCTGTTCTGCGACCTCACGTCCTCTCGTTAAAACATTTCTGAGTAAACTCAACTTCTCAGGCCATTCCGGATCGATTTTTTTTCTGAAATACTCTTCTACTTCGGCATATTCAGCATATTTTGAATAACTATCTAATGGGTCGATAGCGGGATATCTTTTACTGTCGGCACGTTGCTGAGACAATGCATAAAAACAGCGGGCTGCTTTTTTGGTTGATTCGGTTACCGGTTCTTTTAGATTACCTCCGGCAGGAGATACGGTTCCAATAAAAGTGATAGAACCTGTATTACCATTATTTAAATAAACAAATCCTGCTCTTGAGTAAAAGCTTGATATAATCGCCGGCAGGTCCATAGGAAACGCATCCGGGCCGGGCAATTCCTCCATTCGGTTTGACATCTCACGCAATGCCTGAGCCCACCGAGAAGTAGAGTCGGCCAGTAGTAAAACTTTTAATCCCATAGCTCTGTAATACTCGGCAATGGTCATTGCGGTATAAACAGAAGCTTCACGGGCAGCAACCGGCATATTGGATGTATTCGCAATAATAGTTGTTCGTTCCATCAGTTTACGGCCAGACCGTGGGTCAATCAACTCAGGAAATTCGGTAAAAATTTCTACTACCTCGTTAGCACGCTCACCACAAGCAGCCATAATAATCATATCGGCTTCGGCTTGTTTTGAAAGTGCATGCTGCAATACCGTTTTCCCTGTACCAAAAGGCCCTGGGATAAATCCGGTACCCCCTTCGGCAATTGGGTTTAAAGTATCGATCACCCGAACACCTGTTTCCAGTAGTTTAAAAGGACGTGGTTTTTCTTTGTATGCTTTAATAGCTAATTTAACGGGCCATTTTTGCGTCATGGTCAACTCTATCTCTTTACCCTCTTCATCGGTAACCACCGCAATAACGTCCTTAATAGTATATTTACCTTCTTTAGCTACGCTCTTAACGGTATATTTTCCCTTGAATTTAAAAGGAACCATAATTTTATGCGGCATCCAGTTTTCGGTCACTTCGCCAAGCCAACCACCAGCTTGAAGAATGTCGCCTTCTTTTGCTATGGGCTTAAACTCCCATTTTTTATCATCTTCTAAAGGATTGGTTTGCTCTCCTCGTTGTAAAAAAACTCCTTCCATTTTGTCCAGGTCGTTTTGCAACCCGTCATAATTTTTGGAAAGGATTCCCGGCCCCAGGGTAACTTCCAGTAAATGGCCGGTAAATTCAACTTTATTGTGCATTTTAAGTCCACGGGTACTCTCAAATACCTGAACATAGGCTTTGGTCCCCATAACTTTAATTACTTCGGCCATCAATTTAGTCCCTTCTAAATCGATATAGCATATTTCATTTTGCTGAACAGGGCCGTCAACCTCAACATATACGAGGTTGGCTATAATTCCTGATACTTTTCCTGTTGTCATTTTATTTGTTTTTTCCATTTATTGCCAAATCTTTAGGAAATTCATAACTAGATTTTAAATTGTCAATGATTTTACGGAACATTTCACGTCCTGTTTCTTCATCGAGTCCTAACCATCGATATGCCATATCGAGCTTAATGATATACGCCAAAACAACCTCTACGGAAAAATAATCAAACAGGGTCATTTCTTCTACCTTATCCCATCTCAGTTGATCAAGGCCTTTTTCCCGGGCTAAAAAATTATCTTTCTCTGCCAAAGCAATAACTTCGGCAGCTAAAGGCAAATCTACAGACAAACCAAAATCTTTGGCACTACTTTTAGCCATTTGTTCTGCGACCCAGTTATTTCCAATAAGTTGCTTCTCAAGGTCTATATCATATTTTCGGCAATTCAATCCGGTTAAGATATTTTTTATATTCAGATTATATTCAAACCACTGTTTTAAAAACTTATTTTTCGTTTCTAAAACATAGTTATAATACATTTCGGTGAGTTTATTCTCCCAACTTTTGTTAAAATCTTTTGCTTCTTCTTCCTCCTGATATAATTTCACAAAATCATACATGTATTGCGGAAGAATGTTTTTTGGGCCATCCGAAAACTCTTCTTCAAAATCCTGTAAGGTAAAATTTCCTAATTTGTTAAAGTCCTGGGTTTCTTCCTGCTGAAGGAACAGTAAAAGATTTTTGTTATCATACGGTAAAAATAAGCGTTGGGCCAGCCGGTAATCTTCAGGGAAGAGTTCTTCTTTTAATACTTGCTTAAAATCAAGCATGGTGAAGTTAATATCTTCTTCATCGAGAAATATTTCCGGCAATCCTGCTATAAAATAATGGTAATAATTACGAAACATACTTACTCTCCCTGAAATAACATTTCACCCGTTTTGGGGCGTAAATAGCTTTTAAAGAAATTAATAAAATCTTCTTCGGTAAAACTAATTTTGTAGGAATTGTCGGCCGGGCCGATTTTAAAACCACCTTTAACTGCATCGCTAAAGCTTAATTCCAGCTTCGCATTTAATTCTTTCCCTGTTTTTGTTTTAAAATATTTTTCAAATTCTTTTTCCAATTTTTCAGGAAGCAAAACAGACAGGCTTACAGATTCTTTTTTCTGAGGATCCCAGTTTTTAATTATTGTTTCAATAATTTCTTTTACGAATTTTTCATCGTCAAAAGCTTTTTTAACGGGTTCATCAATAACCTTGCTGGTGATAAGATCCGTGATTTGCTGTTTTACCTTTCGAACGGTTTGTTTTGAAGCCAGCTCCAATTCGGCTTGAACATTTTTCCTGATTTCTTCGGATTTTTGTTCAGCCTCCTCAATGATACCTTTCGCTTCTTTTTCGGCATTCTTTTTAATCTTATCTGCTTCGGCTTTGGCCTCTTTGATTATTTTATCAGCTTCTTCGTTCGCTTTTTCGACACCTTCGTTGTAAAGCTTTTGTGTTAATTCCTGTAGTTTATTTTCCATTGTACAAAGGTCTATAATGTTTTACAAAAAATTTGAATTACAAATCTACTAACTTAATTTAATATTTCACTAAATATTTACTTTTTTAGATGCTTAAATTATTTATAATAAATAAGTATTCACAAGTTTTAAATTTTTATATTTTAAAAAATAAGAACAAATAAATGTTTCCAAACATTCATTGTGGGCAAATGTAAAAGAGCAGGAATAATTTTCCAAACTTTTCTGTTATATTTTTAACAGTGTTATTCAAATAACAGTATGTTATTAAACAATCTATTTTTTGTTCAAAAATTTAAGTATTAATAAAACTTCAAAAAAAGTATAAATGAAATAGAGGATAAGGAAGGTAATGAGAAAAAATTTAGCATGATCTGGATTAAAAAGTGCATACAATACAATAAACACAAGGTATATCATCATTTTAATTCCCGAAATCATGATAAACCGGGAAGAAAATCGGCTATGACCTTCTGTACTAACTTTTAATATGGAAAAATGCAGGATACCTGTTAGCCCAGCAATAATAAATAGATTTAACCAGAAAACCGGAAGGTAGTATGTTGATAAAACTGTTCGAAAAAGAATAAGCGCAATGAGTCCTAAAGTAACGGTTAAAATTGCTTCTTTGATTAAAAATTTATTAAAAGCTTTCATGTGAATTTATAACTGTTTTTTTTAAAAAAGGCTTAAAAAGCTCTGTAAAGGAATAAAATTAAAGCAAATATATAAAACTCAATATCGTATTAAATTAAATGTCTCCACACCCCTAATGGATATGGAAGTCATTTAAAAAGCAATCGCTAAATATTAATCAAATAATTAAGCGCTTCGTTGTTCTTTTTCTTTTTCTTTAAATTTTGATTCAGCTGTATTGATATTTGTACGTGACTCATCGCTCATATTGCAATTACCTGTAAACGTTGAGCCGGGTTCTATAGCTAACTTTTTAGTAAAAATATCACCATTAATTTTAGCGGTTGCTTTAAGTGAAAGCAGTTCACCGACTTTAATCTTTCCATTGATTTCACCTAACACCTCTGAATTTTTACAAGTTATCTCCCCTTTCACTTTTCCTGTTTCGCCCACCACAACCTTACCTGTTGTATTCAAATTCCCATTTAAAGCCCCATCAATTCGGATATCTCCATTTGATTTAATATCTCCGGTAATTTCAGTTCCAACACCAACTAAATTAATAGCAGCTGTGGTTTCAGGTTCATTATTTTTTGCCATTGTAAAACTCTTTTTTTTGTTAAAACTTAACTTTATTATTTAATTTATCGAACAAATATATTATTTTTTATGCAAGGAGTCATATTTTTACCTTAAAAAGATACGCGTATATAACAGCAATTTCAATTAATTTATTGTTTAAAAATCTTTCTATTTAAAATGAATATAAATCGATACCAAAAAGCAATTCAGCAAAGAATGATTGCTGTTCGGGCAAATAACCTATTCGCACGCCGGTATTCAATGGAAACATGGTACGCAATAAATGGTAATCGATTGAAAGATCTATACCAAAACTATAAAATTCTTCTTTTGTTGTTCTTAGCAATGAAGAATTTTGAGTGTATGTATTATATTGATTTATGGCCAAATCAGCAAATAAAGCACCTCTAATGCGTTTTACATAAACCAAAGGGCCAATACTCAAGTCGGGATATGCAATTGGGAAAACATAATCGCCATAAAGCTTAACTAATTTTTCAGTTCTTTGACGAGACATTCCACGTGGAAAACGAAACCGGGAAGAATACAAATAGAGTTTTGGGCTTTGGTATTGATATCCAATATCAAATTTAAATCCATGATCCTCAAAAAAACCGGGTAAATATATCCGTGCATCAATGGTAGATATGTAACCAAAAAAATCCTGATCAAAAGGCGAATTATATAAATTATAATCAATAAAAACACCCTGCCTGGGCTGAATATCACGATGTGCTTTTCGGGTATAAAAAAACAAATACAGCTGATAATTCATAAATTCCAATCCTTCCTGATAATAATGATCATTATATTGATAATAATAACGGTTACTATATTCAAACGTAATTCCCGGATAAAATCCAGCGATAAATTTCCCGCGGTTTAAATTAAAAGGAATATATGTTTCAACTGTAAAATTAGTATTATCGTACTTAAGTTGTGGAGCCCATGCAACATCAGAAGCGGCAAAATATTCGTGCCGATCGCCATAGTCAGTAGTTATTTTTACATAAGGATACAACCCTTTATAAATTAAAGAAGAAGATAAATAATGATGGTTGTTTTTATATGCATATCCTAAAATGGTTTCCATTGTGCTCAATTTATTCTGCGAAAGAAGCATAATCCCGGGATGAATTTTCCCATAAATTTCAGAAAGGTCGCTTACATTTTGCTGAAAATCAATATCCTCAAAATCATAATATAAAGGTACCCAGCTATGAAAATAGAATAAATTAGCCAGTCTGGAATAGGATTTTACTGGATATTTGTTGGCTGGAATTTTACTGTTTTCTATTTTCCCGTTTTCCTGAGATGATAATTTTTCGGCCAGATAATCTGGCTCAACTTTTTTCATCTCTTTTTTGTGCCACAGCGCTCTTTCTATGGGTATTTTAGAAATACCAAACCCTTGCGAACTATATTCACTGGCAAAAATATGTTTTGCATTCGCATCTATATCAAAATCAAAAATTCCAAATTTTGATGCCGTTAATTGATAAAAAGAGTGACTGCTAAAATGATATGCATAAATATTATCTATGCCATTATAAGTTGAATGAAAGAAAATATAATCAGAGGTAGGATGTATTCGCTGAATATCAACCCCTGGAATAGCAAAAACAGATTCCCATTGATCTGTTTTATAATCATACCGGCTAACCTGTTTTGTATTCCCGTTAATTTCTATAACATAAATGTATCTTTCATCGGCAGACCATTGAGGGCGTTGAATAAAATGGCCATTTGGCGAAGCAATTTTTTTAGCCACAAAACCATTATAGGAGCTAATAATATTTAAAAAATATTCATTCTTAGAATTTACTTCAATTACTGCTATTTTGTTCGTCCCGGCAGAAATATCCGGACTAAAATACCGTACTTTATCAACCACCAGCTTTTCCTCTCGAGTCTCGATATTAAATAATTTAATAGCCGTGTATTCTCTATTGTGCCATCTTGCATCGGGCCTGTATTCGGCCCAAACAATAAATTTCCCTGCAACAGAAAAATCATCGGAAATGAGAGGCCCCGGTTCCCATAAAACGCTTTCCTCTCCTTCACATATTTGTACAAATTGAGGGATATGAGAAAAACCTTTTTTTAGAGCAATTACTTTCCCTTTAGCAAAATATTGCGGATGTACATAATCGTAAAAATCTGTTTTATCAGGATTGATAAAATGCGTTGGTGTATATTTTTTTTGCTCGCTTTCTGCGGTCCACAAACTATCTAAAAAAGAAAAACTTTCCTGATATAACTTTTTATGTGAAAGGCCGGAATGTTTTTTTAGTCCCTGGTTAAAAGCAAAATTAGTAGGTAAAAAAGTGTACGAATTTTTGGCAACATAGTCTACAACGTCACTCCATTTATCCGCTCCATATTTAGCTCTAAAATAAGCAGTAAATTGATAGCCATATTCATAATGATTGGGGACATAATCTTTATACGATCCAAAAAGAAACTTATCAAAAGAATATCTTTTTTCATCAGTTAATAAATGGGCCCGCATTCCGCTTTTAAAATTGGGGAGGCGCCCACGCCCAAAAGAAGAAAGAGCGGTTTCCGTTACTACAGCATCCCCTTCATAAAACCACATGGGTAATTGCCCGGCAACCAGGCCAGTAGCTTGTTGCCCAAAAACTAACCGTAACACTTTTGTAATTCCCTGATTTAATTTATCGATCTGAACTACATGACGGAGCTCATGGATACATAATTGCTGAAGATTATTATCAGGATACATACTTTGCGATGGAACGGGAAACAATTCCATCCGTTTAGGAGCCCATGATACATATCCATTGGAGCGGATGCTCTGTGAATGAATGATTACAGAAATTTTCTTGGGGTGGTGATTAAGTGAGTTACCAACTTTTTGGTAACTAAATTCTAAAATATTGGCGATTTTTTGTGCAGTGGACTGATATTCCGAAGGAAAAATAAGCTGAAAATTGTCGGTATTTATCTGCTCCCATCTTATGGATGCCGGATCTTGCCCCGTTGAATAAAATTGTCCATAAGAAGGAATAAAAATAAAAAAGATTACCACGAATAAAATTACTCGATAAATATATCGCATAAAGTTATTTTTGAACAACAATTTTTTGCGTATAAACTAATCCCTTTTCTCCTGTAAATTTAATAATATATAACCCATTTCTTAAATGTTCAACAGGAAATTCATAGTTATTGTTCTCTGACATATATATCGATCCTTTAAAACAAACTTCCCCACTCGTTGAAATTAATTCAACGAAAACTTTTTGAGTTATGATCTGATGTGTTGTAAGCTTTAAAATGTCTTTAACAGGATTTAGAATCCTAATTTGTTTGGT
>JASGMZ010000181.1 GCA_030156305.1 Bacteroidales bacterium
AAATCATCGTTAGTATATGATGTTATTTGTAAAGAAAGCCAGCGCCGGTATTTCGAATCTTTTTCCTCGTATGCCCGCCAGTTTTTAGGTAAAATGAGCCGCCCCGAGGTAGAACGAATCGAAGGATTAATGCCAGCAATTTCTGTCGATCAAAAAACGGTAAGCCGAAATCCACGATCTACCGTTGGAACAATGAGCGAAATTTATGATTATCTGCGTTTGTTGTTTGCCCGTTTAGGGAAAAAATCCAAACCTCTTCCCGGGATTAAATTATCCAGAAGCTTGTTTTCATTTAACAGCCCGGAGGGCTGTTGCCCTCATTGTAAAGGGCTGGGTGTTGAAGACCAAATTGACCCGGAATTATTAATTAAAGACCCCACGAAAAGCTTACGCGAGGGAGCCTTAAAAATCACTACACCATCAGGATATACCATCTACTCACAGGTTACCATCGATGTGCTTGATAAGGTTTGCCGTTCCGAAGGCTTTCATGTGGATATCCCATGGAAAAATTTAACCCATAACCAAAAAAATATCATTCTTTACGGGAGTAATAAAATCAAAATCCCTTTTGGTAAACATACGCTCGCATCGCGTATGAAATGGAGCGGAATTACAGCCAGGCCACGCGAAGAAGGGTATTACAAAGGGATAATACCCATCATGGAAAATATTTTGCGTATCGACAGAAATCCAAATATTTTACGATTTGCCAAAACCATAAAATGCAAGCAGTGTAATGGCAAGAGGCTTAACGACAAAGCGCTGTCGGTTACTTTTTATCAAAAAAACATTGCCGATTATAGCTCCTTATCGATATCTGCATTAAAAACAACTTTCGAAAATATGGTGTATAATGATACCGATAAAGAGGTTTTTGAATCGATTAGAAATAAGATTGTTGAACGTTGCCGGATTCTCGAAGAGCTTGGGTTAGGGTATTTAACCTTAGTGCGCGAATCAACCACCCTTTCGGGTGGAGAAGCACAAAGGATCAGATTGGCTACCCAAATAGGTAATGGATTACGCGGAATCTTATATATTCTGGATGAGCCTTCCATCGGATTACATCCCAAAGATAATGCGCGTATGATAAAAATTATGCAACGACTGCGTGATCAGGGCAACACGGTATTGGTTGTTGAACACGATAAGGAAACCATGCTCAATGCCGACCGTATTATCGACATTGGCCCAAAAGCAGGAAAAAATGGAGGAGAAATATTATGGGATACGGATTTGAAAAACCTCAAAAAAATTGAGTGTCTGGAAAGTGAAACCTTAAAATACTTAACCAGGAAATCAATAAAAAAGGCCCTCCCCAAAAAACCAGAAGAAAAATGGTTAATGGTTAAAGGGGCCAGGCTTTATAACCTGAAAAATATCCATGTTAACTTTCGCCTGCATGCATTGAATGTGGTTACCGGCGTTTCCGGAGCCGGAAAATCTACATTGGTTTTTGAAGTAATTGGAAAATATTTTGAAAAAAAACTTAACCATGAAAAAACAGAAGATTTAGAAGTAAATGAGATAGTAACAGATACCCCCATCCAAAAAATTATTGAAATCAATCAGACACCCATAGGACGAACACCCAGGAGCAATCCGGCAACATATATCAAACTCTTTGATTTGATTCGTAAATTATTTGCTTCGCTTCCCGAATCAAGAAACAGAAAATGGAAACAGGGACATTTCTCCTTTAACACGAAGGGTGGACGATGCGAAACCTGTCAGGGTGCCGGGGTTATACAAACCGGGATGCACTTTTTAGCCCAGGTTGAAACCCTTTGTGAAACCTGTCAGGGAAAACGCTACGACAATGAAACGCTGGAAATAAAATATAAAGGGAAAAATATAGCAGAAATCCTGGAGATGGAAATTTCAGAGGCTTTAACATTTTTTAAAGATGAACCAACCATTCATCATTATCTGCATATTATGAATGATTTAGGATTAGGATACCTGCCCCTTGGACAATCTGCTACCACATTATCCGGTGGCGAAGCACAACGATTAAAGTTAGCTGCCGAGCTGGTAAAACCTTCGAAAGGCCATACCCTTTATATTTTCGACGAGCCCACCACCGGACTCCATGCTTACGATGTTTCCATCCTGTTAAAAGCATTGCAAAACCTAATACAAAATGGACATACGGTTATTGTCATCGAACACGACGAAGGAATAATAAGACATGCCGACCATATTGTTGACCTGGGCCCTGACGGCGGCGATTATGGTGGCGAAGTTATTTACTCCGGTAGTTATAATGAATTATTACATTGTAAAAAATCGTACACTGCACAAGCATTACTAAGCACTAAAGAGCAGAAAAGAACAGAAGAAAAAAATAATATAGAACAAATCATTAAAAACCCTATAGAACTGAAGGGTGTTAAAACACATAACTTAAAAGAGATTGATGTTAAAATCCCCAGAAACAAGCTAACAGTCATTACCGGAGTTAGTGGCAGCGGAAAATCATCATTGGCATTCGATACGCTATTCACCGAAGGGCAATTAAGATTTACTGAAAGCTTTTCTACATACGCCCGGAGTGTAATTCAACAAAAAACACGCCCCGATATGATTGAAAGTTCAGGATTAACGCCAACAATTGCTATTGACAATAAATCGATTACACAAAATCCAAGGGCTACTGTTGGAACAATCACGGGTTTATACGATTTATATCGATTAATCTATGCAAGGATTTCAAAAGACGAAAAAGGAAATAAATGCCCCTTTCTTTCCAATCACTTTTCATTTAATCATCAGGCCGGTGCATGTCCTGTATGTAATGGTTTAGGAGTTGAATTAACCTGCGATCCCGAACAATTAATATCCCGGCCGGAATTACCTTTACATGATGGAGCCATGAATAGTAGTAAAACCGGAAAATTTTATAGTGATCCTTATGGCCAATATATGGCCATTTTAGAGAGTGTTGGGAAAAAACATAATATTGACTTTTCAAGACCATGGAAAGATTTAAGTGATAAAGCCCAAAATATCGTTTTGTATGGTACCGGAGATGAAGAATATGAGGTTGTGTGGAAATACAAACGAAAAAACAGGGAGGGCATTCATCGTTTTAAAGCAACGTGGCCAGGCCTTGTTCATTACATCAATGACGAATATATACGGAAACACGACAAGTCAGGTGGTGCTGATGTAGCCACTTTAATGAAAGAAGTAAAATGCCGGCATTGCAATGGTTCGAGGTTAAATCAGGAAACATTAAAATACACTATTGGAGATAAAAATATTGCCGATTTAGCTTCTTTGGAAGCCGTTGAAGCCCTACATTTTTTCAAGGATATAAATAATATTTTATCAGAGACAGATCAACATATTAGCGCAGAAATAGTACGCTTAAGTATAGAAAAATTAACAGCCATGAAAAATATTGGGTTGGGCTATTTGAGCATTCAACGAGGAACCACAACCTTATCCGGAGGCGAAGGCAGGAGATTAAGGCTTATTTCTCAAATGGGGGGTGAATTAACCGGAATAACGTATGTTTTGGATGAGCCTACCGTTGGATTACATTCAAAAGATACACAAAACCTGATAAAATTATTACATCAGCTTGCAGAAAACAACACCGTTGTGGTAACAGAACACGATGAGGACATCATAAAATCGGCACATCATATTATTGAACTAGGCCCCAAAGCTGGTGATGAAGGCGGAAAATTGATGTGGCAAGGAGAATTGCAAAAATTTATTAATACGAATCATACGTTAACTGCAAAATACCTTCAACATAAATATTCATTTGCACCTCAAAAATCAAATCTAACATTAGATTTTAAGTTAACGATAAAAGGAGCCCATGCTCACAATCTTAAGCATTTTGATTTAACCCTGCCTATGAATGGATTAACGGTTTTTTCAGGGGTCTCCGGAAGCGGAAAATCCAGCTTATTGTTTGATGTAATAGCGCAATCGTTTCATAAAAAAAGAGCCGTAAATTGCAAAGACATCCATGGTTTTGAAGCGTTTGATACCATTCACATCATGGATCAATCACCCATTGGGAAAAATCCGGCAAGCACACCCGCAACATTTCTTGGCATCTATGATGAAATAAGAGAACTTTTTGCATCAACAGAAGCGGCCAGAAAACAAAAGCTAAAAAAAACACACTTCTCCTTTAACACAAAAGGCGGAAGATGCGAAAATTGTAAGGGGCAGGGCCAGGTAAAAATTGCGATGGATTTTCTTTCGGATGTTTGGGTCCCTTGCCCTACATGCAATGGAAAAAGGTTCAATCAGAATATATTACAAATCCAATGGAATGGTTTTTCCATTGCTGATATACTGGAATTGACAATACACAAGGCAGCCGAAATATTTGCATCAGAAGAAAAACTAAGCACTTCGTTCAACCTATTAAGCGATTTAGGATTAAGCCACCTAAAGTTGGGACAGTCAGCAACGACACTCTCCGGGGGTGAAGCGCAACGCTTAAAGCTGGCCAAAGAATTAATCAAACAAACCCATAAAAAATGCCTGTATTTACTGGATGAACCCACCACAGGACTCCATTTTTATGATGTAGAGAAACTTTTAAAAGTATTGTTTCGTTTGCGTGACCAGGGGCATGCGCTTTACATTATTGAACATCATCCGTGGTTTTATCAAATGGCCGATTATTTCATCGAACTTGGGCCAACAGGAGGTAATCAGGGAGGATATCTAATGACACAAAAACCTGATAAAATCGTTTAAACAAAAAAGAACCCGGAAAAACCGGGTTCTTTATTAAGAAATTTTTAAAAAGTTATTTATTGAACACTAATTTTTGCATCAATTACCTCATTATCAATGGTAATTCTGAGGAAGTAAATTCCCTTTGCAAAATCTGAAACATTAATGTTATTATTTACATTTTCCAACGTGTTATTATAAATAACTTTTCCGGTTACATCCATAATTTCAACTTTTTTGCTACCTGGCATCGTAAGGTTATTGATATGAATATAATCTGATGCAGGAACAGGATAAACCTTAATTCCATATTCATCCAACTTATTAATGCCGGTAATCTGATCCAGAACAATGTTCTTCACAAGATCAGAAGAAACATCAATGGTTCCGTATTTACTTTCATACTGATCTTTAGAAACAAGATATACCAGATTCACACCAGGTTCCACATTTTTGAAAATGGCCTGTCCGTCGGTATCGGTAAGTTTTGTTTCTGAGTTAAAGGTCACTTCAGCATTATCAAGTGGACTAGCACCATCTGTAACGGCAAAAGTAACCGTATAAGATTCTGTCATGGTTAACACAAGAGTCATGGGTTGAGTAACATCAACCGTTCCCTCAAGTGTTTCATAACCTGCTTTTTCTGCAACATATGGAATATCTGTTCCAATGGCTACACCATCAAAGAATGCCATACCATCTGCATCCGTCATCTCTGTCATTCCTCCGAAATCAATAGATACATCTTCAATAAAATTGTCTCCTGATTTTACATAGAAGGTAACATCATGGGTTTCAACCGTATTGAATTCCCATGTAATCTTTTCATTGTAAACATCATCTGCATTTTTAACTGAACGTGCAGGAATAGTAACCATATAGGTATCATTATTGGTATCGAAGAAACGTTCATGTTCAATCACTACGGTTTTGTTATCAGCCTGTAAGGTTGCGATAACATCAGATACAGGACCATTTGCTTCACTTTCTATCTTAACGGCTCCCAAATCATTAACCACTACCTCCTGGTCAAAAACAAAGGATACTGCAGCATCCAACGCAACATCAACGGCTCCGTCTTCAGGAGTTGTAGTTTCTGCTTCGGGTGCGGCCATTATCGTAGTAAATGTCCATGTTACCTCATTTTCATTCATCACTCCGTCGGAGTTATAAACCACTCCGGCAGGAACAGTAACCGTATATAATGCATTATTATATTCCATATCATTATGGATAATAACAAACCCATCGTCCTCAGCCGTTGAAGTCCAGCCTGTAATTTCCACGGTATCCTGATTTTCACCAATAATGGTAATCATTGTATCCAGGCCATAATCGGTATTCACTTTCTGATCGAAGCTAAAGATGATGTCCTGATCCAGG
>JASGMZ010000182.1 GCA_030156305.1 Bacteroidales bacterium
AAGGCTTGCGAAGAATTGGCAGCCAGGAGTTTACTGACGTAAATGACTAATTGCCAATTCGAGCGTAACGCAGTTATTGACGTTTTCTTATAGCCACTATTTAAATCGGGTAGCGATGTTGTAGATCCCAAAGGAATAGAGGCTCTTAAAACCCTTACTAAAATACTTAAAAGTACGGAAGATATCCATGTAATTATTGAAGGCCATACGGATAATGTTCCTATCAAAACAAAACAATACAAAGATAATTGGGAACTAAGCACTGCAAGAGCCACTACTATTGTACGCCTTTTAACAGCGAATAATGGTTTTGATTCAAACCGGATTAGCGCATCGGGCAGAGGCCAGTTTCACCCGGTACAAACAAATGAAACAGAAGAAGGACGTGCTGCAAACCGAAGAACTGAAGTCATTTTATCTCCTGATTTAAAAGAACTTTATACGCTTTTAAATCAATAATGTCTGCAAGCACTAAATAGAAGGGATATAATATTTTCAAATTCAGAATATAAAATATAAGATTTAAACACCTCCTGCTTTAGCGAGGTGTTTTTTAAACCCAAAATGATAAGAATGTGTGAATGATGTAACTTAATAACATTGTTGTGTAACACTTTCCGGTATATATACTATTATCTTTACCCTGTGATATATTTCACTCAACAAATAAATATGGATATGAAAAATTTACTTAGAACAACAACCAAATTTGCCATGGTGTTTTTTTTGGCTGTACTTTTAGCTGGTAACAGTGCTTATGCACAACAAACAAAAAGTATGGTTTTTAAACAGGCAAATAATGCTATGCAAAATGCCAAAGCAATGAAAGCCGATCTTCTTGCTCCCTCAGAATATTCTAAAGCATTTGAATATTATCAGAATGCTGAAAAGGATTTCGAGAATAAAAAAGGAATTGAAAAAGTTGAAAAAAACCTTACAGAAGCAGTAATTTACTTTAATCGATCAATGGATTTTTCCTATTCAGCAGCGATCGTTTTTGCAAATTCATTAAATGCCCGTGAAGATGCGTTATCGGCTGGAGCTAACATTTATGAAAAGGAACTGTGGTTAGAAGCAGAAGAACAATTTATGGAAGCGTCCAAAAAATTAGAAAAAGGAAATAGAGATGATTCCTATCAGAAATCAGTTGAGGCAATTGAATTATACAGACAAGCTGAACTATCTGCGATCAAAACGAATCTACTTAATGAAACCAGGAAATTGATTGAAAAGGCTGATGAAATGAAGGTTGATAAAAAAGCACCTAAAACTCTTGAAAAAGCAAAATCGCTTTTATCCAGAACCGAAAAGGAGCTTGAAACAAATCGTTATGATATGGATTATCCCCGAATATTAGCTAAACAAGCTAAATATGAAGCTAAACATTCAATTTTTCTTTATTCAACCATCGAAAAAATAGAGGATGAAAATATTGAAATGGAAGATGTAATCCTGAATTTAGAAAATCCATTAATAAATATAGCTGAAGAGGTTGGCTTTGTCGCCCATTTTGATGAAGGTTTTGATAAACCTGAGCATAAAATAATAAACTACATAAATGATTTGCAAATGAAAAACAGCATGCTTATGATGGAAAATTCACAACAGGATTATCTAATTGGACAATTAGAAGCTAATATTGAGGTGCTTAAAAAAGAAAGAAATGCACTCAATAATGAGTTTAAAAATGAGATTAGTAAACGCACCGCTGATAACAAATCCAAAATGAACGCAATTGAAGCTGAAAAAGCCGAACTTGCTAAAAAAATAGATCACCAAACACAAATTAATGAGAAGTTTGATATTGTCAATAATATTTTCTATAGCTCTGAAGCAATGGTTTTTCGTTCAGGAGATCATGTCATTATCAGATTGCATAGCTTTGCCTTTGATGTTGGAAAATCGGAAATAAAACCTGCAAATTTTGACTTATTGACTAAAGTGCAAACAGCTATTAAAACATTTCCAAAAAGTTTGGTCATAGTTGAAGGATATACTGATTCATTTGGAAGCGATTCGTTGAATCTAAAATTATCCCAGGAACGATCCGATGCAGTAACTAAATATTTAATAGCTAATATGCCGGAACTCAAAACTGCCAATATTAGTTCGGTAGGGTTTGGTGAGAATAACCCGGTTGCCAATAATGAAACAAAAGAAGGACGTAGACAAAATCGTCGTATTGATATTATAATTAAACCGATATTATAGCTCATTATAATTGAAATTTATTTATGAGAATTTGATATTTTAAAAGTTTGTCCAAAAAATATTTTTTTTCTAAGACGTAAAAAAATAATGTTATATTAATCATCTCTTTACGACTATATGCCAAGAAAGCTCTCGAGAATGCGAGAGCTTTTTCTAATTTTAGTTTCCGGATACCTCTTTTATGGCTATCAAAATAAATATCTAAACTATAGAGTAATGTACAATGTGTGAATGATGTAATTTAATACCATTGTTATGTAACACTTACCGGTATTCATGCCCTTATCTTTGTCCTGTGATATTTTTTACAAAATTAATACTATGAATATATGAAAATTAAAAATCTATTATCAATCGTTGCGATAGTATCGGTTGTTTTATTTGCGAGTTGCGATAAAGATGATACCGACCCAAGCAGTCTTATAATTATTCCAGAACAAACAACAGTTCAAACCACCATTTCACTTGCGGGAGCATCTAACTTTGCTATTCTGGCAGGTTCAGAAGTTACTAATACTGGAGAAACAGTGATTACCGGTGATATTGGATTAAGCCCGGGAACATCAATAGGAGGATTTCCTCCCGGAATTTTGAACGGAACACAGCACATTAATGATACTATAGCCAATCAGGCTAAACTTGATATCATCGGTGCATATAATGAGGCTGCAGCAAAAACAAGTGCCGAGGCAGTTACCTTGTCGGGAAATATTGGGGGACTAACACTAACTCCCGGACTGTATTTTTCTACTTCATCCTTATCTATTTCATCTGGTGACATTACTTTTGATGCAATGGGAGATGCCAATGCTGTATTTATTATACAAATAGCATCAGCATTTACCACAACATCGGGTAGGGCTGTTATTCTTAGCGGAGGGGCATCAGCATCCAATATTTTTTGGAATGTTGGCAGTTCTGCAACTTTTGGAACAACAACGGTTATGAAAGGGACTGTTTTAGCTGTTGAATCAATAACCTTTAATACAGGAGCAACACTCGATGGCCGGGCATTAACAAGAACTGGTGGAGTTACTTTAGAAGGAAACACAATCGTAAAAAAATAAATATTATTAACTGTTAAAAAGGAGCTTCCTTAAAAAAGGGAACTCCTTTTTTTATGTCTTTAAATTATTGTAAAGAGCTAATTTGTCTATAAAAGTCAACATACAACTTTAGAATTAAAAAAACTGTATTTGAAATGTGTGAATGATGTAACTAATATCCAAAATTATGTAATGCTTTCCGGCTCATAAGGCAGTACCTTTAATCAGGTAATACTTTACTTACCTTTTAAAAACATTACCATGAAAAAAAACATATTTGTCACCATAAGCCAATCTATGGTGCATAAACTGAAACCATTACTTTTCATCATTACTTTAGGATTCTTTAGTTTGGGGGCATTGGCAAATCCTAAACTGGCATCCAAACAACAAATCGGGATGTTTAAAAACTCAACAACCTGTGTTGTTCTTGAAAATGGAATCGTTTCATATAATACCTATATAAAAGATGCCGTTGAAAAGCATTGGAAATACACCGACTTTGAATTTATCGACCAACAGGAATTTCAAAAACGAAGGTTCGATTCGAAGTATTCCTTTTTGGTACTGATGAAAGGGGTTTATGAAAAAGATCCTGGTGGCGTTGGCTATAATTATATAAGTCTTGTATTGGGTGATAAAGCCATGGATATAACCGATATGCCAGAAATTTGCAGCATTCCTTTTGCCTACTCCGGCGACAATGAAACCTATTTTGGTTATGCTATACCCGCTATCGTCAAATTTATGCAGAAACATGCAGTTAATCTTGAAACAAAACGATTTTTAATTGCTCTCAAAGGTTTAAAATATTACAATGGCCAGATAATACTTAAAAATAAGGTATTGTTATTAAACAAAAACCAAATGGCTCCGGATGCAAATACGGCAGAAAAAATTAAAACAGTTTACCCGTATTATTTTAAACTTCTTTCTCCTGAAAAGATAAAGACAGAATTGGATACCGACCCTATCAATACCATGTTTAACTTTCACGTTGGCCCAACCAAAGAAACAGGTTCCGGGAAATGTTTTGAGATGATTTTTGATGTTGAAGGAAATCTCTATTACTATAATTACCGAATGGTAACTAATGAAAATAAAGATGGTTTAAACCTGAAAGATCTACGCTATATCCGGTAAATACATCGAAAAACTATAACTAAAAAATCATAAAAAAATGAGAACATTAATTATCGGATTAATTACATTTTTAGCATGGTCCACATTATCGACCTACATTTATGTATGTGTGGTAAAAGGATTGTGTGATGAACCTATAAGTATGCAAATAAGTGAAGTCAACAATGACTCCTTCAACTCGAACAACATGATACAAGATTCTTTGGTAAAACAAGCTGTTATGCCCAAAGACCTGATCATCTATTTTGATTTTGACAAATCTGATTTCACATCCAATGCTTTCACTGATACGTATATTGATGAATCCAGTTTATATCTGAATCAGAATACTCAGGCCAAACTCAGTATAACAGGCCACACCGATGCCGTTGGAACCAAAGAATATAACCAGGCTCTGGGTTATCGAAGAGCTCAAAGTTTGCAACGTTATTTCGAAAAGAAAGGCGTGCTTGCCAATAAGATGATTATAACATCCAAAGGTGAAAACAATCCTGTTGATGATAATAATTCTGAAACAGGAAGAGCAAATAACAGAAGAACAGTAATCACCATAAAAAATCAATAAGATGAACACATTAACAATTCTTTTAGCACAGACAAAAGGTGCAGCTGCCATAGAAATAATTTTATTATTACTTGGTGCGGTAATCATAGGTTATGTAACTGCATGGCTATACTATAAATCTATTTATTCGAAAAAAATCGAAATCGCTGAATCTGAAAACGAGAAATTGAAAAATGAAAACGTTGATGCAATATCAAAAAAGAGAGATCTACAGAAAGACCTTAATGAAAAAGAGAGTGAAATAATTCATTTAAACAAAGAAATTAAAGCACTTAAAGCATCAAATGCAGATGCTGTCCAGGAAACCGGCGAGATGAAATTGAAGAACAAAAAAAACAAACAATTACTGCATGAAAAAGATGAAGCATTGATTGCAATAGCAGAACGAAAACATTTACTGGATTATAATAGTTTTGGAAAAGCTTCAGATACCGAAAAGGATGATTTGAAAATGATTAGTGGCATTGGGCCTTTTATCGAAGAGAGGCTTCATGCACTGGATATTTTTACGTACAAGCAAATCAGCAAATTCACAAAAAAGGATATTGAAACCATAAATGTTGCTATTGAATACTTCTCGGGGCGTATTGAAAGAGACGAGTGGGTTGCCCAGGCAAAAGAGCTTGTTCGCACCGAAAAAGAACGGGCTGAGCTTCTTGAGCGCATAAGGGCTAAAAAAACGCGTATTTACTTCGACAGAATCGGGCTGGCAAAAAAAGAAGAAGCCGACGATTTAACGGTAATTAATGGTATAGGTGGCTGGATTAATGAAAAATTGAATATGCTGGATATTTATACTTTCCGTCAAATCAGCAAATTTAACGAAGAAGATATTGATATTGTAACCGACGCTATTGAGTTCTTTCCTGGTAGAATTGAGCGGGATGAATGGATATATCAAGCACAGGAACTTGTTCGGATTGAGATCAGTAAAGCTGAGCTCCTTAAAAGAATCAGTAAAATGAAAAACAGAATCTACTATGACCGGTTAGGAGTTGCCAACAAGCAATATGCAAATAACTTAACTCTTATTAAAGGTATTAGTTCATGGATCGAAGAAAGGCTTAATTTACTAGATATATATACCTATGAACAAATCAG
>JASGMZ010000183.1 GCA_030156305.1 Bacteroidales bacterium
TCGCATTGGCAACCAGTCATTTACGTCAGTAAACTCCTGGCTGCCAATTCTTCGCAAGCCTTGTTCTTGACGTTTTTTATTACGCCACTAAAAAACTGGCGTTTTCTAAGATGCACTAAGTATTTTAATTTAACACACGTATTCCATTGGGAGGGTAATGCATCAAGACATTCTTTTAGTACATCCTGAAATTTTTCATTGTCCAAAAGATTGGATTCTTCTTCGTGCCAGTCTTGTGGCCTTTTTTCTATTCGCCATCCTTCGTCGTGGTCGAAAAATTTTGAAAAAGTTTCGGGTTCTGCTTGAAGTGGTTGATTGCCTTTTTTTCGATAATAATCAATTATTTTATGATTTAATATCGAAAAGAGCCAGGTTTTTGGTGAACTTTCACCCTTAAATGTAGTTATCTTCTCAGCAGCCGCAAGAAAGGTTTCCTGCACCAGGTCTTTAGCCAAATCATTATCACTAATTTTATAACTGGCCCTGTAATAAAGATCTTCAGTATAACGAGCTACCCATTCCTTTAAATCATTTTTTGCTGAATATTTTTTCATACGAAAGCTTATATAATTAAACCATTAACCGAATAAATTGTTTTCAGATTAAATAAAAAATAGTTTTAAATGTAACTAATATAAGTATAAATTTCTGTAATAAAAATATTAGCAAAATTATGCGCGAATAACAAGAAAAACTGAGTAGCTGTGATAAATAAAAAATTTAATGGAGTGTGATAAAAAAAATAATATACTTTGTGGAAAGTAAATTTTGTAAAAAAATTATTGAACCAAAAAAAGTTTAATTAAAGAAGAGCCCTTTTTATTATCCTCGAAATGAATTAGGATATCATAAAATCCGGTTTTTGTGCATTTAAACATAAATTTTTCGTAATATTTATCACCCAATTTATTGGTAGCAACCATTTTATCATTTTCCAGAATTTGTATAACAGCTATGCCTGGGAAGTCTCCAATGTGATTTAAAACCGTAAATTTGTATAAAGAATTTTTATTTAGTGTAATAGTTAAAAAGTATTCATTTTCGTATTGATTATCACTAATTTTCTTTAACTCAAATTGAAACTCCTTAATAAAAATTTCTTTTTGAGCAAGGCCATTAGATGCAAAAAAGAAAAAAGATAGACAAAATAAAAAAATATGAATTATTTTTCTCATGATTCATTAATTCGAACTAAACTAAAAAAATCAATTATACTTAATAATTACTTGATAAAAATACAAACAACTCTAAACAAATAAAACTATTTTTTATACAAAAAATATGTACAAACATAAGTTTTAGTAAATTATATCAGTTTATTTAAATAAAATAAAAAGGAGATGGAAAAACCATCTCCTTTAATAAAATATAAGAAATTATATTAGTTAATTGTTTCAACCTTACGTGTAGAGTAGTTAATTTTCAGGGCATTCGCCTTTCTTAACTCCTGTTTTACATCGGTAACAACTCCCATTCGTGTATTTTCATCTACTTTAAGAGAAGTTGTCATTAAAGGACGTTCGTTTTCGTCTCTTTTTTCTCTTTCGGATGTTATATAATCACGAATATCATCAACTCTTGCAAATGCATCATTTAACTGAATTCGAGGTTCAGTACCATACATTCCCTGAAAAGCTCTTTTAGGTTGTCCAATATAGATATAGCTCACCAAAGATTTTCTTTCTAACTTTTTTACTTCAGTAGCACCTGGTAAATGTTGAGATACTTTAGTTGTTGTTTCTCTCATTACGGTTGAAACCATAAAGAAGAATAACAATATAAAAATAATATCAGGTAACGAAGCTGTAGAAATCTCCGGTGCTGCACCTTTTCCTTTTCTTTGAAATTTTGCCATTACTAATTCCCTCCAATATTTTTAGGTTCAGCTTCTGAAATAATCTGAGGATAAATGTCCTTGACAGCATCTTGTTGTTCTGAAATAAGATGTTCATAACGCTTTCCAAATTTAGACATTGCAAGTTCATCTCTCAGTTCATTGTAAGCTGCTGCCAATTCATTTTGAACTTTAATATACATTCCATAGGAAGTACCTCTATCATTTTGGAGTGAAATAATTCCTTTAGGAACCATATATTCTCCAAAATAAGGAACTTCTCTAAGTTCTTTTTCTGGCAGATTACTTAAATTGTTGGGATTTGCGATGAATTCTTTTGCTTCATCACGTAATCGACGAATATCTAAAGGCTTACCTTCAACCATTAGCTGATCCTGAGCATTAATCAACACAACAAAAACATTACGTTCTTTAATTTGTTTATTGTCCTGTTGTGCATTAGGATCAGGCATTGGAGGCAACTTCCTGGATAAACCAGTATCGATATCCATTGTAGTGGCAACAAGGAAAAATATTAACAGCAAGAATGCAATATCAGCCATTGATGCTGCATTAAACGTTCCTCCTTCTCTTCTTGGCATAAATTATCTTTTTTACGATTTATAGTAATAAATAAAAGTTACTATAAAATCAATATTATTTAAACATTTTAGATACTTCAGAAAATATCATTGACAAAATGGCTAATCCTGCCAAAAAATAAACTGAATTTAAAAGAGTTCCTGCATATTTCAATGTGCCAGGCACATCATATTGCATTAATTCGGGGTTAGTTATTCCTAATTTTTCACCTGATGATACAGCATATGCTACGAATACAACTACTGCAACAACAAGAAATCCTAATAAACTTTTAACTGCTGCTTTAGGGTTTTTTATCATTTGAAAAATGGGGAAAATAATAGCAAAAAAAACGGCTATCCCGGCTAGGATATAAGCCCATACAATAAATGTATTGGTATATACAGGCTGGCCACTAATATCTTCTCCTCCGGCATAAAATAATATAGCCAAAATGGCAGAAACAGCTAAAAGGATAATTAAAGTAATCCTTAATATTTTACTCATAATTTATTATTTTTTTGCGTTGTATTTAACTAAAATATCTACTAAAGAAATAGAAGATTCTTCCATGCTGTTTACTATACTATCCACTTTAGAAACGATATAGTTATAAAATACCTGTAAGATAACGGCAACTATCAAACCAGATACGGTTGTAATCAAGGCTACTTTAATACCTCCAGCTACCAATGAGGGAGAGATATCGCCTGCAGCTTCGATTGAGTCGAAAGCAGCAATCATACCAATTACTGTACCCATGAAACCTAACATAGGAGCAATAGCAATAAATAATGAAATCCAGGTGATTCCCTTTTCTAACAGCCCCATTTGGACGCTACCATAAGAAACTACTGATTTTTCAACTACTTCAATACCTTCGTCGATTCGGTCTAAGCCTTGATAAAAAATACTGGCAACAGGCCCTCTAGTGTTACGGCAAACATCTTTAGCTGCTTCAACACCACCTTCTTCAAGTGCGCTTTCAACGTTTTCAAGAAGTTTGGTTGTATTGGTTGTTGCAAGATTCAGGTAAATAATTCTCTCAATAGAGATCGCTAAACCTAAAATCAAACAAAGTAATACAACACCCATAAATTCTGGGCCACCTTCGATAAACTTTTGTTTAATTTGTTTGTGTAATGAGGCTGGTTTCTCTTCAACGGCTCCAGCTTCATCAGCACTTTCTGTTACAGCTGCTGTGTCTTCTACGGCCTCCATCTGGGCAGTATCCATTTGTTCAACAGCTGTTTCATCAGTTGTTTCTTCTTGAGCAACTGTGTAAAATGATGCTCCTAACATAAGCATCCCAAAAACTGCTATAAATGCAAATAATTTTTTCATGGTTTGTTTTCTGTTTAAATTATTAACGATTTTTATGTGTGTAAAATTATTAAAAAATTTACTAATTAAAAATTCTGGCGGAGAAAGAGGGATTCGAACCCTCGATACTATTTCACATAGTATACACACTTTCCAGGCGTGCGCCTTCGACCACTCGGCCATTTCTCCTCTTTTTGCCTCCTTATTTTGAGGGCACAAAATACAAAAAATAAAACAAAAAAAACATTTTATTTCGATATTTCTCCACTAATCGAATGATTTAACATTTGCTTAAGATCATCATTACTTAAATCTTGCCCAAATAAGAACATTAATTTAGTCACAGCAGCCTCTGTTGTAATATCATAACCGCTGATTATTCCTAATTTTTGTAATTCATTGCCTGTTTCATATTTACTCATATCAACAGAACCGGCATGACATTGAGTGACATTTAAAATTATCTTCTCGCTTTTTACAGCCTGTTCAATTTCATCTAAGAACCATTTGTCGGTAGGCGCATTTCCTGCTCCATAAGTTTCCATAACAACAGCTCTGATTCCTTTAATATTTAAAATAGTATGTAAAACTGAACGACTAATTCCGGGAAATATTTTCAATATCACAATATTGGTATCTAAACTTGTATGGATTATCAAATCTTTTTTAATAACAGGGTAATGAATAGCTGCATAATTATATTTAATGCTAATACCAGCATCAGCAAGATGAGGATAATTGGGTGATTCAAATGCATTAAAATGTTCTGCATTATATTTTGTGGTTCGGTTTCCTCTTAATAATTTATTTTCAAAATAAACAGAAACTTCGGGGACTAATGGCTGTCCGTTTTGTTGGGCAGCTGCAATTTCTACAGCAGATATTAAATTTTCTTTCCCATCGGTACGTAAAGTTCCTATCGGTAATTGTGAACCCGTAAAAATAACTGGTTTATCTAAATTTTCGAGCATAAAACTCAAAGCAGATGCAGAATATGCCATGGTATCCGTACCATGTAATACGACAAATCCATTGTATTTATAATAGTTATCTTTAATAATCTCAGCTAATTTTACCCAAACTTCAGGGTTCAAATTTGAGGAGTCGATAAGCGGGGTAAATGAAATCGTATCAATGATATAACCAAATCGTTTTAATTCCGGAACTTCAATTAATATTTGATTAAAGTCGAAAGGAGATAATACCCCTGTCTCGGGGTGATTTACCATTCCGATTGTACCACCGGTATATATTATTAATATTGATTTTCTTTGTTCTTCGTCCATAGCTTATAACCTAAAAAGCTGTTTGGCATTATCTGTAGTTATGTTTGCTACTTTTTCTATAGAAATCTCTTTTATCAAAGCGATTTTTTCTGCAATATGCCGAATATATGCACTTTGATTTCTTTTCCCTCTTTTTGGTACAGGGGCCAAATATGGTGCATCTGTTTCTAATACGATATGATTTATATCAATATTACGTACAACTTTATCCAACCCTGCATTTTTAAAAGTAACAATTCCACCAATGCCCATCATAAATCCCCATTCAATTATTTGATTTGCTTGTTCAACAGTTCCTGTAAAAGCATGAAATACGCCGGTTAAGCGATCATCCACTTCTTCATCTATTATTTTAAAAATCTCATCGAATGATTCTCGTGCATGTATCACAACAGGTAAATTGTATTTTTTAGCTAAATTCAGTTGCCGGCGAAAAACTTCCTCTTGTTGTTTTTGAAAAGTTTTATCCCAATATAAATCCATTCCAATTTCGCCAATCGCAATAAACTTTTCTTTCTCAAGCCAGGATTCTACAATATCCAATTCTTTTTCATAATCTGCCCTGACAGATGTTGGGTGCACTCCCATCATGGGAAAACAGTTTAAAGGATATTTTTGTATCAGCTCCATTAATGGATTAATAGTAGTACTATCAGCATTGGGTAACAACATCTTTTGGACATTATGATCAATAGCATTTTTTATTACCTGATCTCGGTCTTGATCAAATTCCGGTAAGAATAAATGTGTATGAGTATCGATGAATTGCATAATATTTTTGTGGTGCAAACATAATTAAATTAGCTAAAACAACAAACTGTAAGCATCCTTAATATTTGTCATAAGATGATTAACTCTTTTGGCTCTATTTAATAAAGTTGGTGTTAAAAAAATTTGTTATTCTCAAATATATGAAAAAAAGTTCACTACATTATGATTCCAATGCTAAGGGCTTGTAAGGCAATAAAGTATACAGAATTGGCGAAGTAATTTTGTTCTTTTTCAAGGCGTAAATGAGGCGAAT
>JASGMZ010000184.1 GCA_030156305.1 Bacteroidales bacterium
AGAAATTGATGCCCATGGAAAAATATTTGTTCGTCTATCCGGGAATATTATTAAAGATATTGTAAAAACCAAAGAAAATCAGAAAGTTAAAATTATTCCCGTAGGGTTAACGCTGGCATTTCCTCAAGATAAATTTCCTGCTGACTGGAAAGTTGGAGATGAGGTAGAATTAAAAATTAAAGGACTGGAAAATATTATTCATGCTGTTGAAGCCGGGCCAATGTTGATAGATAATGGGAAAATATGTTTAAATATGGAAATTGAAGGATGGAAAACACAAAATTCGATTAAAACACAAGCAGCTCGATTAGATTATATTGATATGCGCGGGCCAAAAATTGCCGCAGGAATTGATAGTAAAAAGAATCTTGTCATTTTAGCTATTAACGGGCGAATACGTGAGTCGGTTGGTGCTACGCATCTTAATATGGCTGAAATTTTACAAAAGTTTAATATCATTAAAGTCATGGGTTTCGATCCCGGTGGAAGCAGCACGCTGGTAGTTAACGGAGAAACATTGAATATTTCTCCTTATAACAGCCGATACGAAGAAAATGTTTTTTCTCTGCCTCCGCAACCCAGAGCTGTTTCTAACGTTGTAATGGGATATATACAAAATAAAGAAAAATAAACAGTTGGCAGGTATTTATTTACATATTCCGTTCTGTAAAAGAAAATGTGCGTATTGCGATTTTTTTTCGCTAACTAATGCAAAATATAAAGACAATTTTGTACAAGCCATTCTTCAGGAAATCTCGTTGCAGAAAAATTATCTAAAAAATGAGTGTGTGCAAACTATTTATTTTGGAGGAGGCACACCTTCATTGCTTTCTATTGAACAGTTGGAAGAAATACTAAATGCTTTACATCAAAATTTTACTATTGATAAAAATATTGAACTAACCCTCGAAAGCAATCCTGAAAATTTAACCCAAACTTTTTTAAATGATTTAAAATCCCTTGGATTTAATCGGTTAAGCATTGGAATACAGTCGTTCAACGATGATGATTTAACATTGATGCGCAGAACACATGATGCAGAAACCGCTATTAAATCTATTTATAATGCAAAAAATCAAGGTTTTAAAAATATTTCTGTTGATTTAATTTATGGACTACCGAATTTAACACAGGAAAAATGGGAAAATAATTTAGAGCAAACTTTTCTGTTAGATGTGCAACATATTTCTGCCTATCATTTAACCATTGAACCCAAAACTCTTTTTAAAAAGTGGTATGATAAAAATAAAATTCATTTACTAAACGAAGAAAAAAGTTTAGAACAATATCAGCTTTTAGTCGAAAAAACAACTGCCAACGGATTTTTACATTATGAAATTTCCAATTTTGCCAAAGATGGATTTCTTTCATTACATAACACCAATTATTGGATGGGTGTAAAGTATTTAGGATTAGGCCCTTCTGCACATTCGTATAATTTAACTTCACGACAGTGGAATATTTCAAACCTGCACGTATATTTATCCGAAATATCAAAAGGAAATATACCATTCGAAAGGGAAAATTTGTCGTTGCAGGAAAAATATAATGATTTTATTATAACATCCTTTCGAACCATGTGGGGATTAAATTTGGAAAAACTTGTTTTAAATTTTGGGTCATCGTATAAAAATTATTTTTTAAAAAAGGTTAAAAAATATTTGGATCAAAAATTTTGTATTCAAAATCATGAACAGATAAAATTATCCGAAAAAGGAATGTTTATTTCTGATTATATTATGACTGATTTACTTTTTGAATAAAAAGATTTATGATATCAACAGGAAAATTGTTTGAAGGCCAGGAATTTTTTTGTTTATTATTTGAATTATCGAATGATCCAATTTTAACATTCAAAGATTTTCTTTTTGTAGATTGCAATAAGGCTACTTTAACATTATTAGGTTTTTCGCCTAAAGAAGAGTTTGAAACAGCAATAGATGAAGTATTGGCACCAGAATATCAGTCCGATGGAGAAAAATCATCAGAAAAAGTAAAAACCATGATGAATGAAGCTTACCAAAAGGGCCATCATCGATTCAAATGGGTACATTTAAATAAAAAGAAAGAAGAGGTATATGTTGATGTAACATTAACTCAAATACCTTATTAGGAGTAAAATTACCTTTTTGCTATTTGGCGCGATATGTCAAAACAAAAGAAATATAAAAAAATCTGTAAGAAAGCGAAAAATTGTATAGTACCTTATTTGAACAGGCAGCCGATGGTATTTTAGTAGGAATAAATAAGGGTGAAATCATCGATGCTAATAAAAGTGCCTGTAAATTAACAAGCTATATCTAAATTAACAAGCTATATCAGAAATGAAATGAGTTAATTGGCGAAAATATAAAACGGGTATGCCTGAAGACATGAAAAAAATGTTAGAAGCAGGGGCGCGTAATTATATTATAAAGGAAGAAATTAACCCCGAAGCCCTATAAAAATGTTTTACAAACAGGTAAAATAAGACCCTTTATTTTTTTGTTGCTAACTTAATTAGCTCTGATAATTTTTCTTCAAGCGTATCGTAAGAAAAATATTTTTTCCCTAACTGAAAATTATATTCGCCAATTTCTTTATTTAATTGATCATTGAAAATTATTTCCTCCATTTCCTTTAGTGCTTTATCAGTAATTTGATTATCTTCAAGCATAACGGTTTTAAATCCTTTGCTTCCAATATCTGGCCAATATACGGGTTTATAGTTATTAACAAATATTGGTTTTTTGGCTAATACTGCTTCGACAAAAGCATTACCAAAACCCTCATAGGTACTAAAATAGGTACAAGCCCGAGCGTGAGCATAAGCATCCGATAAGGTATAGCTTTTATCATTTACCGAACCGGCAAATCCTTTAGTAGAAAAGCTATGATAAGCAAAATGCACTTGTTTACTAATTTTAAGTTGATGAATTAAATCTACCAGTTCCATATAATATTCACTTCCGGCATCATCGGCATAATTACCGGTAATAATAAGTTTGATTTTTGGATTGTTTAATAAATGAATGAGCTTAATTGCCGTTTCGATACCTTTACGGCGAACAATCCGGGTAATCTGAAATAATAAGATATCATCATCATTAAGCCCTAAATCTTTACGTAAATTTTTATTATGTTCTGTTATTTCACCAAAAGGTTTGTCAAAGTCCATAACGTTAGGAACAACAATAGCATCGCGATTATACTTTTCTTTTAATGTTTGTTGAGCATGTAGGTTAATTACTGCATGAAAACTATTTGGTAATTGTAAAGGGAAAGTATCTTTTACAATTTGATTAATTTTTTTGTGCGGAGAAACATATCTGTTGCCCCTTTCCCAGGCAAAATCATGATCGTGAGTTATGGTAGGTATCTGTAATTTTTCAACAGCTTTTTTTATGGCTAATCCCATTGAAATGTGGGATGGCAAGGATGATGCATTTTCTGATATCAATAATTGAATATTGTGTGTTTTTACCCAGTCAATGATTTTACGTTCAATAACATTTGCATATAAAAGTAAATGTTCAATTAACTCATCTTCATCGTAATCGGGGTTAAAAAAGGCTTTTTTCTGTTCCCAGTAACTTTCGGGGGAAAAAAAAGACATTTCCTGAACACGGGTTTCATGTTGACAGTCAATTTTTCTTCCTTCAAACTGGCCGGAAATAATAAAAATTTCATGGCCCATACGTTGCAATACTTCAATCCATTTTTCGGTTTCCAAAGCAACACCGTCAACACCTCCAATACGGCCTATTATGATTCCTATTTTCATGGGTTATTCGTTTTAATTTTGTAAATATGAATATTTTATAATAATCGTTTACCTTTGCAATAGCGCAATAAAAATACAAGTTATGAAGAAAATTTTTATTTTTTTCATCCTTTTTTTAACTATATTTATTAATTATACCCAAAATGCGAAAAACAATTGTTATACCAATCTTGATGCTGATGAATTTTATATAGCCATAAATACTAAGGAAATATTTTTAATTGATGTACGATTATTTAGGGAATATAGAAAAAACAGGATAGAAGGAGCTTTGCTGGCTGCAAATAAAGAATCTCTCATCTCATTATGCGAAAAATTAGACCGCAACATGCCAATTTATCTTTATTGCGAAGATGGAGGCCGGAGTAAAACGGCTGCCGTAATTTTATGTAATGAAATGGGGTTTAAAAACATTTATAATTTAAAGGGAGGGCTCCGTAAATGGATTAAAAAATACCCGTTAGATGAATCAAAAATTAATAAAGAGTCTGAAAATTTATCGGTTAATTAATAGATAACAAAAAAATATATTCCTGAGATGTTGAAAAATATCGTTTTATTACAACTTATAATTTTGTCTATAACAACTGTTTATGCCCAGGAAATAGAAAAAGGCCTTAGCTTTTCGCTGAAAAGCGGAATAACATTTGCCAATATGTATGGCCCAGATGTTCCCAGTGAAACCTTTTTAAATAGTACAACCCCTGAAACTTTTTATGCCAATCATCCGGCAAGTGATGACTTTAAAACGGGCTTCAATTTGGGTATTATAGCTGATTTCCGCATAAACCGTTTTTTATCCATAGGTTTAGGAGCAAGTTATATTCAAAAGGGAGCGCAAATTAACGCAACAGAGTCATGGAATTCTTCTTTGCAATTGTACGAAAGCGTTAAGGGAGAAATTTATTGGAATCAAAATTTTTGGACCCTTGAAATGCCCATTACTCTTTATATTCCTTTAAAAAGTAGTGATTTTTATATACAAGCGGGCTTTTTCAAAGGATTTTTGATAAAATCGGAAGAGACAGGAGATATTAGTATCTCCGGAAGTGATTATGAATATACGAGAGATAGACATGCAAATGAAACTGAACCTGGATTTTTCGTTGGGTGTGGTTATTTATATCCGTTTAAGAACGGAGGAAATATATTTGCCGAAGTGTTGTGGAGTAGGAGTATCATTCAATCGCCCGGAAGCGATATGATACCGAATCCTCAATATTATTATAATCAAACGGTTAGTATTAACTTCGGATACAGATATTATATTAGAAATGGCGATAAATAGGAATTAGCTGTTTGCTATTTTTCTGTGTCCGAATTCATTTCTTTTTTATTTTCTGCTTCTTCTTTTTCGCGGGCTTTTTGGTTTAAACCATATTCTTTTTTATAATCAGCTAAAATAGTATTCAATTTTTCCACTTCTTTTTTATTATCCGATAATTTTTTCTTTTGTTTTAAAATAGAAGGATAAGAAAAAATTACACCTAAAATAACCCCAATAATAATGGTTACCAGAAGAATTAACGAAAGAGAACCTTTTACCGGATCGCCCCATAGAAAATAGAGAGCAACTTCAGCATCGTTTCTTAAAGCAAAAATAACCAGTATAAGTGCTAATAATAACCCAATAATTAATGATCGTCGCATAGCCTTGTATTTTTATTTGTAAATGTAGTGATTTATTTTTTCAAACAAAACATTTTTTTTTAATGGTTTGGCCACATAATCATCACAACCATTTTTTAGGCAGATGTCACAATCGTTGTATAAAGCATAAGCTGTTTGTGCTATTACCGGAATATCTGGATTAATCGCTTTAATTTTTTGAGTCGTTTCCAATCCATCCATTTGTGGTAGCTGGATGTCCATTAGTACTATTTGTATTGTTTGATCTTGTTGGCTCTATTTAATAAAGTTGGTGTTAAAAAAATTTGTTATTCTCAAATATATGAAAAAGACTTCACTACATTATGATTCCAATACTGACCATTCCATGTATTTTTGGTTTAATAGAGCCAATATAATTAAATGATAAATAAATATCAAATGAAAAATGATAAAGTTATTTTTTCTTTGTAACCGTACTGTTTTGTTGACTTAACTTTTTCATTTGATATTTGATATTCGATATTTGAAATTTTTTAAACCTAAACACTTATATATATGCTAATATCCGTAAGTTAGTTAAGTTTTTATTTGTAACACTAAGTCACTCAAAGTATAACACAAAGTTTCACTAAGTAGAATCTC
>JASGMZ010000011.1 GCA_030156305.1 Bacteroidales bacterium
TTTGATATTTGATATTCGATATTTGAAATTTATTAAACCTAAACACTTATATATATCTATAATTTATTAACGCTGTGAATGCTTACATGGTTTATTCATACAAAATAAAAATATCAATAACTTTGTTTATAATTTTTTGCAAGAAAACAAAATTTTCGCAACAACAATGTAGTTTAATAGAGCCATTATTATTAATTATAAATCTTAATTAGTTTCCCCATCCACTTCTATCTAAACTTCGGTATTGTATAGCTTCGGCTAAGTGGTACGATTGAATGTTTTCTGTTCCTTCTAAATCGGCAATGGTTCTGGCTACTTTTAATATGCGGTCGTATGCCCTGGCCGACAATCCGAGTTTTTCCATTGCTTTCTTTAGTAATGTTTTTCCGGCAGTATCTATTTCACAATAGGTACGAATCATTTTAGATGACATTTGAGCATTGTTGTAAATTTGTGGGTGTACGTTAAATCGTTCCGATTGTTTTTCACGTGCTTTTATTACTCGTTTTCTGATTTCTTCGCTGCTTTCAGCAGGTTTTGTTTCGGCCAGTTTGTCATATGAAACAGGAACTACCTCAATATGGATATCAATACGGTCGAGAAGAGGGCCGGAAATTTTGTTCAGGTAGCGTTGAATAGCTCCTGGAGTACAAACGCATTCTTTGTCCGGATGATTATAATATCCGCAGGGACAGGGATTCATAGAGGCTACCAGCATAAAACTTGCAGGATATTCTACGGTAAATTTAGCTCTACTAATGGTTATAATTCTATCTTCCAATGGTTGACGCATAACTTCGAGCACTGAACGTTGGAATTCTGGCAGTTCGTCTAAAAACAAAACCCCATTATGTGCTAAAGAAATTTCTCCGGGTTGAGGATATCCACCACCGCCAACCAGTGCAACATCGGAAATAGTATGATGTGGGGAACGAAAAGGCCTTCGGGTCATTAAAGAGGTTTCGCCATCAATTTTTCCGGCAACAGAATGAATTTTTGTGGTTTCCAATGCTTCATGTAATGTAAAAGGAGGAATAATCGTGGGTAATCGTTTGGCAAGCATGGTTTTTCCAGCACCCGGGGCACCAATCATAAGGATGTTGTGTCCGCCGGCAGCAGCAATCTCAAGGGCTCGTTTTACATTTTCCTGCCCACGAACATCGGCAAAGTCAAGGTCATAATTATTTATATTGGCAAAAAATTCTTCTCGGGTATCAACTACTGTTTTTTCTAATTCAACATGATGATTAAAAAAATCAATCACTTCTTTAATATTTTTTACTCCGTATATATCCAGTCCATCAACAACAGCAGCTTCTTTTGCATTTTCTTTGGGAAGAATAAACCCTTTAAAACCCTGTTTGCGGGCTTGAATAGCAATAGGCAATACTCCTTTAATTTTTTGCAACCCCCCGTCTAGCGAAAGTTCGCCCATAATAATGTAATTTTCTAACTGGTCAGATTGTATTTGTTCGGATGCGGCTAATATTCCAATGGCAAGAGGCAGATCATAGGCTGAGCCTTCTTTTCGGATATCTGCAGGGGCCATATTAATAACGATTTTTTTGCCGGGAACCTTGTACCCGTTTGTCCTTAAAGCGGAATCTATTCGTTGTTGACTTTCTTTAACAGCGCTATCTGGTAATCCAACAAGATAAAAATTAATTCCTTGTGATACACTTACTTCTATGGTAATGGTTGTAGCGCTTATGCCTTGTACAGCACTTCCATAGGTTTTTACCAGCATAAATATTTGTTTTTGTTTTAAAAAATATTTTTTTCGATATAATGAATTAAAGCATGTATAACTTTAATATGTATTTCCTGGGCTCTGTCGGCGTATTCCGAATAAGGTGTACGAATTTCAATATCACACACTTGAGCCAGTTTCCCTCCTTCTTTTCCGGTTAGCGCCACTACTTTCATTCCTTTTTTATGAGAAATCTCAGCTGCTTTTAATACATTAGCAGAATTGCCACTGGTACTAATTGCAAGTAATACATCATTTTTCTGTCCCATTGCTTCAATATATCTCGAAAAAATATAATCATAACCATAGTCGTTAGCTGTACATGTTATATGGGTAGGGTCTGAAATAGAAAGGGCTGCTATGGCAGGACGATTTTCTCTAAAACGCCCGGTAAGCTCTTCAGCAAAATGCATGGCGTCGCCCATAGACCCTCCATTGCCACACGAAATAACTTTATTTCCCTTTTTTATTGCTTCGATAATTATATCTCCCGCAGACTGAATTTTTAACATATTATTTTCGTCATTAATAAATGCGTTTAATATATGTTGAGCTTCCAAAAAATCAGATTTTATCGTATTCATTATTTATTTTTTTACAGTTGCTAAGTTAAAAATAATCTTTTTTATAATCATAGCATATAAAATTTTATACAATTATTTGTTCATAAAAATGATACTATTATATCAACCCGTTTTTTTTTAATTAAATTTTTTTGTTAAACTTGCTTGCACAATTTCTTACAGGTTAAAAAGTATAAATCTATATTTTATCAATGATTTATTTACTTTTGTATAAATTTAATGTTCTAACCTGACTTTTATTTATGAGTAAGATTAAGTTAAATGTACTGGGAATATCGTATAGTCAGACACAGACTGGGGCATATGCCTTAGTTTTGACAGAAGAAAATGGGGAAAGACGTATTCCTATTATTATTGGTGGATTTGAGGCGCAGGCTATTGCTATTCAATTAGAAGGTTTAAAACCCCCACGGCCATTAACCCATGATTTATTTTTAAATTTTGCAACATCTTTTGGCATTAACTTGTTGGAGGTTAATATTTATCGTTTGGAAGAAGGGGTGTTTTATTCACAACTTATTTGTAACAATGGGAAAAATAATATTTCCATTGATGCCAGAACCTCTGATGCTATTGCTCTTGCTTTACGATTTAAATGCCCGATTTATACTACCGAAGAAATATTACAAAAGTCAGGAATAGTAATTGATATTGAGAGTGAAGATAAAATATCCCCTCAAAAACCTTCCCCGGATAAACCTTCAGATAAACCTGGTGAAGAAGATGTATCATCTATGTCTGGATACGAATTCGAAGATCTAGATATTGAAGCTCTGGAAGTTCTTTTAGATGAGGCAATTAAAAAAGAGGAATATGAAAAGGCATCTATTATTCGGGATGAAATAAATAAACGAAAAAAAAATAAGTAATAATTTAAATTAACTTCAATGAAAAAATTATTAGTACTTTTTTCTTTTGTGATAGTTATTGCAGGAGTTTTTGCATCACAAAGTAATACGACTGAGCCACAAAGTATTATAGCAAGTGATACTACAACAATAGAAACTGATTCAACTGATTATTTAATATCTGAACAAACGGAGCAGAAAGCTGAGGAAGAAATTTCTAAATCTAATATTCTGATCAAAGGTAAAGAAGGTTCTGGGTTTAGTTTGATTACAATCCTTAGGGGATTGTTAGGAATGGTTGTTATCATTATTTTAGCCTGGATTTTTAGCGCAGACCGGAAAAATATAGATTGGATTGTAATTGCCAAAGGACTTGCCATACAGCTAATCCTGGCTATAAGTATTCTGTATATTCCTTTTATCGCTTTTTTCTTTGAGTTTGTAGGTAAAATTTTTGTTAAAATATTAGATTTTACTAATGCCGGGAGCACGTTCCTTTTTGGTTCTATTATGGATACCGATTCTATGGGGATGATTTTTGCTTTTCAAATTTTACCTACTATTATTTTCTTTTCGGCCTTAACCAGTGTATTATTTTATTGGGGTGTAATACAAGTTGTAGTAAAAGGTTTGGCCTGGTTAATGATAAAAGCTATGAAATTATCAGGCACCGAGAGTTTATCTGTGGCCGGGAATATATTTTTAGGACAAACAGAATCGCCCTTAATGATAAAGGCTTATTTACCTAAGATGAATGATTCTGAAATGCTGTTGGTTATGATTGGGGGAATGGCTACTGTGGCTGGTGGAGTGTTAGCGGCATATATTGGTTTTTTAGGAGGGGATGATCCTGTACAAAGAGTTTTGTTTGCAAAACATTTATTAACAGCCTCAGTAATGGCTGCTCCCGGAGCAGTTGTTATATCTAAGATATTAATGCCACAAACTGAAAAACCAGAAAAAATTCAGAAAGAAACCAATGTGTCCATGGATAAAATTGGATCTAACTTTCTGGATGCCCTCTCAAATGGAACCATTGAAGGATTGAAAATGGCTGCTAACGTGGGTGCCATGCTGCTTGTATTTTTTGCTTTTATTGCCATGGTTAATTTTGTTTTTACAAAAGTAGGTTCCTGGATTAATCTGAACGAAGTTATCGCTCAGGCTACTGACGGGCAGTATGATGGGCTGTCGCTTGAATTTATTTTAGGATATTTGTTTGCTCCGTTGATGTGGGTTATTGGTGTTGCTAAAGAAGATGCGGCTTTGTTAGGAAGATTATTGGGTGAAAAATTAATTGCCAGCGAATTTGTGGGTTATACAAGTTTAGCAGCTTTAAAAACTACAGGGGATGCAGTATATGGTAGCTTCATGCACTATAAATCCATTATCATGGCAACTTATATGCTTTGTGGATTTGCTAATTTTGCCTCTATTGGAATTCAAATCGGAGGAATAGGTGGACTAGCTCCAAACAAAAGAACTTTTTTGTCTAAACAGGGGATGAGAGCTTTAATCGGAGGAACATTGGCTTCTTTATTATCTGCTACGATTATTGGAATGATTCTTGGATAAATCCCAAATTTAGGGTATATGAAATTTAAATGTTTGGTATTTTTTATTTCTTTATGTTTTCTTTCTGCTACAAGTAAAGGTCAAGTAAGCAATGGAGATGTCGATGATCTGATTACTATACATACCGATTATGGTAATATTAAGATATTATTATTTGAAGATACGCCAATCCATAAAGAAAATTTTATTAAACTGGCAAAATCAGGCGTATATGATCATATTATTTTCCATCGGGTTATCGATAATTTTATGATTCAAACTGGTGATTATGCCACCCGAAATAAGCCGATTGATTATAGTCCTTCGGTTATTCAGGGTACTATCCCGGCAGAAATAAAACCACATCATAAACATGTGCCTGGTGCTGTTGGTGCAGCAAGGTATGGAGGTGCAGAAAACCCGGAAAAGCGTTCCAGCGGAACGCAATTTTATATTATTCAAAACTGTAACGGAGCCCCTCACTTAGATGGAAAATATACTGTTTTTGGACAGGTAATGAGTGGATTTGAAGTAGTAGATAAAATCGCTTCGCAACCCGTGAATGAAAGGAATAGGCCTATTGAAGAAATACGTATCACTGTGGATGTTGAAAAAGTAAAAAAGGCTGATGTCGAAAAGTTTTATAACTTTACTTATTGAATTATTAATTGTTTTTTGGTATGAAAAAAATTGTTGTTTTAGGTGCAGGACTAATAGGAAAAGCAATTGCCGTTGATTTGGCAAAATCTTTTGAGGTTACTGCCGTAGATATTAATCCGTCAGAACTGGAGAAATTTAATAAATATAAAAATATATCCACTCAAATTGCCGATTTGGCTGATGTGGAAGAGTTTAATAATGTGGTAAAAGATTTCGATCTTATTATCGGTGCTTTACCAGGATATATGGGGTACTATGCGGTTAAACAATCTATCTTAGCCGGAAAGGATATTATTGATATTTCTTTTTTTAGGGAAGAACCCTTTGAGTTGGATCAATTAGCCAAAGAAAAAAATGTAACTGCAATTATTGATGCCGGTATTGCTCCTGGCATGGGGAATGTTATTTTGGGGTATCATAATGAAAGAATGAAAATTAACAGCTATAAATGTTACAGCGGGGGATTGCCTTTTAAACGCGTGTGGCCATATGAGTATAAAGCAGTTTTTTCTCCTATGGATGTGCTGGAGGAGTATATACGTCCTGCACGCTATGTTTTAAATGGGGAGCTGGTTGTTCGTAAAGCACTATCAGAGGATGAACTCGAATATTTTGAACCTATCGGTTCTCTGGAAGCATGGAATACAGATGGTTTGAGAACTTTAATTCAGACCATGAATATCCCTAATATGATTGAGAAAACATTAAGATATCCCGGAACTATTGAATATATTAAGGTTTTGAGAGAAACCGGATTTTTTGATGATGATTATATTCTTGTGAATGGGAAGCAGATACGCCCAATTGATTTTACCGAAAAACTGTTATTCCCTGTGTGGGAATTAAAGCGTAATGAAGAAGATTTTACCATGATGCGTGTAATCATTAAAGGAAAAGAAAAAGGGAAGGAGAAAAAATATACGTATAACCTTTTTGATAAATACGATAAAAAAACGGAAATGACCTCTATGGCCCGAACAACAGGTTATACTTGTACTGCTATAGCTAATTTATTGGCTAAAGGAATGGTTAAACATAAAGGCTTATGTCCTCCGGAATATTTAGGAGTAGATGAAAAGAATTTTAATTTTATTATGGATTATCTTAAAGAAAGAGGAGTAAACTATTCCGTTACCGAGGAATAAAACAACCTGTTTTCCTGCTGCTTTATCTGCCGCTATTGCTTTGCTCAATGATTCTTGTTCTTTAGAATTTTTGGAGTTCCATGCGGTGAATTTGTTGTAATATTGTTTTTTTTTAGATAGTTTGCCACAAGAAAAGAAGGTATTGCGAAATTATAATACAAAAGATATGAACATCCCGCTTAAATTAGCGGTAGCGTGAACAATAAAAGCAAAAATAAAGTTATTGTGTTTTTCCTGAAAATACCCTGCGATGATTCCCATAATGATTGCTGATAGTACGATTTGAATAACATACCTAAATTGGGCTCCGGTCGAAATCAAAACTAAATGCATTAATCCAAAAAGGATACCACTGATAATTACCGGAAGGCTTAACCTGATTTTAAAAAAAACGAACCCATATGATTTAAGGGAATATAGCATATTTTGCAAAAATCCGCGGAATAATAACTCTTCACTTAAGCTGGCTAAAAAAACAATAAAAATTACTTGTTGAAGCACAGACATTTGGCGGGCAGCAGGGTGCCCTTCATTTACTATGAAAGATGATATTAATGGTATAATAGTGAATAGAAAAAAGGTACCTATTACAGGTAATACAAGATTTTTAATCTTTACACTGTCTATGTTAAAAATCATTATTTGTTTCTTAGAAAATATAAAGATTAATAAGGTGGAAAATATTAAAAACCCTATTTGAGTCCCAATACCTGATGGAATGGACACGGAGTTTGACTCTAATAACATTTCAAGGCTGCCAGATAGCGGAAGAACGAATAAGGTCAAAAAGATTCCAAAAAAAATTTTCCATGCATTTTTCATCGTGGTTAGATTTTAATCCTTTCAATAGTGTTAACTGCTTTTAAGCAAAAATAAAGCCAAATGTAATTATTTTTATTGCAGGCTTTGTTTATAGAGCAACTTTTTTAATAATGTTTTTTAATATTTTAATGATGCCCAATTAACTCGTTGTTTTTTTCACCGGCCAAAATTTTTACAGGTAGAATATTTTCTTTGGGTGGCAAGGGGCAGGTGGCATAATCGGTAAATGCACAAGGCGGATTGGTGGCTTTATTAAAATCAATATAGGTTATTCCGTTTTTGTCCGGTTTTTCTACCGATAAAAATCTTCCGGCACCGTAGGTTTCTTCTGCACTGGTTTCGTCGGCAAAAATCACAAAAAAGTTTTCGTTTACTCCATCGCCTAATGGCATTAATGATAATTCTTTTCCGTCGATATTAAATTTTAGCAACCCGTAGCATTTTTCATAATTTACATCCCCCAGAAAGTTGGGTACTGCAATTTTTTTAGGTTTTTTGAATGGCTCAAAGGTTGCTTTTATTCTCCATTTTAAATCTATGGGGAATGATGGTATTTCGGTAATTTGTTCCAGCAGCGGACTTTTTAAATCGCGAAGCCTTATTCCGTAACGATCGCCTCGTTTAATAATATGCCACCGAAAATCACCTAGTTTAAAATAGGTCGTATTTTTATCTGCATCGGTGTTAATTTCATGTTCTTTTAAAAGGCTGTCGTTAATATACACTTCAACATCGGGCTCAATACGAACGCTTAAATGGTCTTTATACAACAAAACAGAACCAATAAACGCCGGTGCTTTTTCAGGGAAAACAATGTTATTGGCTTCATTACTGCCAAAAGGGTTTTCTCCCTCTTTAAGCCAGTGCAAACCAACCAGGTTAAGCCAGCCGTTTTCTGATTTTAAACGGCCTAACCGGTTCTGTTGCCACTCTTTTACCGACTGAACGTACTCTTCTTTATTTATTTTTTCATTGCTGGTTTTGCACGAAAATATTGTGGTTGCAATAGCAATGACAGCGATGATTAAATGGATTTTTTTCATCTTTTATTTTTTTATTTTCCGCAAGATAACAGATTCATTGTTTTAAGCAAAATCAATTTACAAAAGTTTTATGAGCATAAGCTTTTAACTCTTCACAATCAGCGCAAAGCACACCTTTTTTACTGTGACGATTTTTCCGGCAGTATATCGTAATCATCTTATCCACTATTCTTTTTTCTCTTGTAATCCTTGGGTGCATAAAATGCTTAAATTTTTTATTTTGATGTGAAAAAAAAATATGGAAAATGACTTAAAGCAAATCTTCTTTCAAAAAAATGAGTCCCGGTTAATTCTCCCGGGACACCTTAACCAATGGGTGATTGAAAAAGTTTATTTTTATAATATTTTTGTTTTGCCTTCTGGCTTTGGAACTTTGATAACAAGTACTCTTAATACACGGTCACTTTCGTTATACCAGCAGTGTGGTATTTTAGCCGGACTGTCAATCAACGTATCTTTACTTACTTCTTTTTTTTCGTCACCAATCTCAATAATTCCAGTTCCTTCCAATACATAGAAAATAACATCAACCGGGGTAATATGTTTTTTCAATTGCTCCCCGGGTTTAATGTACATATGAGTAACCATGGCATGTTTGCTGTCATATAGTCCTCTTGCATCAACACCATGTGGGTTTTCTCTTGCTTCTGCATCTGAATAAGTTATTGTTTTCATATTCTTTGATATTTAAAAACCTGGCAGACTAATCTAACCTGCCAGGTTTGATTTAATTATTGCAATTTTATTCGTTCATAAACATTTTGATATCTTCTTCCACGGTTTTTATTCCGCTGATACCAAATTTTTTAACCAAAACATTGGCTACATTTGGCGATAAGAATGCGGGTAATGTTGGCCCTAAGTGGATGTTTTTCACACCCAGGTATAGGAGTGCCAACAGAACGATTACTGCTTTTTGCTCGTACCAGGCAATATTATAAGCAATAGGTAAATCATTGATATCATTCAGCTCAAATATTTCCTTCAGTTTAAGGGCAATTACAGCTAACGAATAGCTGTCGTTACATTGGCCGGCATCCAAAACTCTTGGAATCCCGTTGATATCGCCTAAAGGCAATTTATTGTAACGGTATTTTGCGCAACCTGCAGTTAAAATTACAGTATCTTTGGGTAACTGATCGGCAAACTCGGTATAATATTCACGGCTTTTCATTCTGCCATCGCATCCTGCCATTACAAAGAATTTTTTTATAGCTCCTGATTTAACAGCACCTACTATTTTGTCGGCCAATTGCATTACCTGGTTGTGTGCAAATCCCCCTACAATTTCTCCTTTTTCAATTTCAACAGGTGGTTCACATTTTTTAGCATGCTCAATGATTGGTGAAAAATCTTTTTGTCCGCCTTTCTTTCTGTCAGGGATATGGGTAAATCCATCGAACCCAGCAGCACCAGTTGTGTACACTTTATCGCTGTAAGTTGCATTTTTAGGTGGGGGTACCAAACAGTTTGTGGTAAATAAAATCGGCCCGTTAAAACTTTCAAACTCTTCTTTTTGTTTCCACCATGAGTTGCCATAGTTTCCTACAAAGTGGTCGTATTTCTTAAATGCAGGATAATAGTTGGCCGGTAACATTTCACTGTGTGTATAAACATCTACTCCTGTACCTTCGGTTTGTTTAAGAAGGTCTTCCATATCTCTTAAATCGTGGCCGCTGATTAAAATACCCGGATTGTTTCGAACGCCAATATTTACTTTTGTGATTTCCGGATTTCCATATGCCGTAGTGTTGGCTTTATCCAGCAGTGCCATGGCATCAACACCGTATTTGCCGGTTTCTAAGGTTAAAGCTACTAAATCGTCAGCTGTTAAACTATCATCGGTTGTAGCAACCAATGCATCCTGCATAAACTTGTATAGTTCTTCATTTTCATGATTTAAGTTATAAGCATGCTCGGTATAGGCTGCCAACCCTTTTATTCCGTAAGTAATTAATTCACGCAATGAGCGGACATCTTCATTTTCGGTTTTAAGAACACCTACATTTGTAGCTTTTCTTTCATACTCGTCCGGAGTGAAAGCCTGCCAGCTTGCTGATTCATGTAACTTACTTTCGTCTAATTCAATCCCTGCATTTTTTAATGCTAAGCGGACTTTGTTTCTGATATCGAGCCCTTCGCGTACTTTTTCGATAAATACATTTTTGTTGAAGTTTGCATTGGTAATGGTTGCAAACAGGCCATCAAAAATGAATTTGTTGATTTTTTTATCGTATTCAACATCATGTTCACGGGCAGCCTTGGTATAAATGGATATCCCTTTTAGAACGAACAGCAATAAATCCTGCATATTCGCTACATCATCGGTTTTTCCACAAACTCCTTTTACGGTACAGCCCGTTCCTTTGGCTGTTTCCTGGCATTGAAAACAAAACATACTCATAATTTTATTGTTTTTTTGGTTAATGATTGATTTTTCTATAAATAATAATATGTAATTAAAATAATGTCAAATTATATCCACTCTTCCGTAAGGATTTCGCCTGAAATACTTACGGTTATGGTTTGTTTGGGCACTTTACGGGATGCCTGTTGTTGTGCTATTTGTGCCATTTGTACAATTCCTCCACAACAAGAGACTTCCATTTTCATTATCGTAATGGTATTTATTTTGGCATCCTCGATTAAGGATATTATTTTTTGAATGTATACCTCTTTGTTTGAATCTAATTTAGGACATGCAATCGCTAATGTTTTCCCTTTAAGAAAATCCTGATGGAAATTGCCCATGGAAAAGGCAACACAATGGGCGGCTAATAATAAATCAGAATGATGAAAATGTGCCGATGCCGGATTAATTAAATGCATTTGTACCGGCCAGTGGGTCAATTGCGATGGAGTTGAGGCTACGGGAGTTTCAAAAAGATTGTCTTTTCGGCCGATAGCCTGTGATAATGAACCCGGGCATCCGCCACCGTGATGGTGATGATGCGTATGTTCTGTATGGGCTGCAACTGGTTCTGCTTTTTCTTTTATAGTAGCACCATTATGCACTTTTGCTATTACTTCATCCATATCAAAATTGATTTTATCGCTGTTTTCCTGCATCCATTTAATCCCTTGTTTAAAAAAACCAAACTCTTTGTGGTCCTTTAAATGGTTTAAATGGGCAATGACTGTATTTTTTCCTTTTTTCACCATCTCTTCAATAACGATCATTTCGTTATACGGCTCGGCTTCACGTTCAATCACATTGATAGCTCCTTCGGGGCAATGGCCTATGCATGCACCCAACCCGTCGCACATTAAATCGCTTATCAATCGAGCTTTACCATCAATAATTTGTAAAGCGCCTTCGTGGCAATTAGGGATGCAAATGCCGCATCCATTGCACTTTTCTTCGTCTATTTTTATGATTTGTCTTTTCATATTTTATTAAAAAGGTAATTAAGTATTCGAATACCAAAATTAGATAATACTTTTTATCTCACCAAATAAATGGAGTTGATATATATCATTTTTGTAAAATTATTGTTTTTAAAGCACTGTGTTAGAGAATCTTTGATGTGTTAAAAAAATAACAAAAGGATTGTATTTTACTTTTACAGGTTTAGGTTTATCCTGTTTAAAGATATTGATTAACGGTTTGTTCTCTGAGATATTCTTTAAATTCACGGGTCATTTTACTGGTCACGTTATTCATAATACACTTGTCAAAAGGGCATACCTGTTTATCCATCGGGCATTTACCTATTTCAATAGCACCTTCAATGATTTCATAAATTTCCAGAAAGTTTATATCTTCGGGTTTTTTGCGTAGTTCGAATCCTCCGGTGGGGCCGCGATGGGAGGTTAAATATCCGGCTTTTACCAGTCGTTGCATTACTTTTGCCACATGGTGTTTGGAAGTGTTCGTTCGTTCAGCAATTTTTAACACATTTAATCCTTCTTTTTCACGGGCAATCAATATAACTCCATGTAATGCAATGGATGCTGCTTCTGACATAGATACAACTTTCGACATAATCTGGTAATTTAAGTAATTTCGGTATTTAAATACGCAAATATACTAAATGTTTTTTTATTAACAATTATTTTATTGATTAAATAAGGGTTTTGAAAGAGTAACAGCCCGTTTCTAAGAATATTGTTGAATAGAATTGTTTTGAACGGGTAGTTTCTACGTATTGTTTTTTTAATTTTACAAAGCATGTTTAACGCCGAAAAAAATAAGCCCCAAAATGAAGCAATATATAGATTTACTTGACCATGTACTCAACCATGGAGTAAAAAAAGAAGACCGGACCGGAACAGGTACCATAAGTACTTTTGGATACCAGATGCGCTTTAATTTAGAAGATGGATTCCCGTTACTAACCACCAAAAAACTTCATCTAAAATCAATTATTTATGAATTGCTGTGGTTTTTGAATGGCGATACCAACATCAAATATTTAAACGAACATAAAGTTCGTATTTGGGATGAGTGGGCAGATGAAAATGGTGATTTGGGAAATATTTATGGTTATCAGTGGCGCTCATGGCCCGCTCCAAATGGTGAATCCATCGATCAGATTTCACAAATCATCGATTCTATAAAAAATAATCCGAACTCACGCCGGCATATTGTAAGTGCATGGAATGTTGCTGACTTGAAAAATATGGCCTTACCACCTTGTCACATTCTTTTTCAGTTTTATGTGGCCGATGGGAAATTGTCTTTACAACTGTATCAACGTAGTGCCGATATTTTTTTGGGTGTGCCTTTTAATATTGCCTCGTATGCTATGTTACTAAAAATGGTTGCTCAGGCTACCGGGTTAAAACCGTTTGAGTTTATCCATACTCTTGGAGATGCGCATATTTATTTAAATCATATTGAGCAGGTTAAGTTACAACTAACCCGCGAACCCAGAAAATTGCCCAATCTTAAAATAAATCCAGAAAAGAAAAATATTTTTGATTTTGAATTTGATGATTTTGTTCTGGAAAATTATGACCCGCATCCGCATATAAAGGGGGCTATTTCGGTATAAAGAATTTGATGTTTAATGGTCTTATTTGTTTATTGGTTGAGTTGTAATATTAAATATATTTTATAGGGTAAAGAAAATTGATGATTTAGAAGTTTATAATGAAGCTAATGAATTAGCTGATAAAATTTGGGATATTGTTTCAACCTGGGATTTTTTTGCAAAGGATACTGTTGGAAAACAGATTGTAAAATCAGCAGATTCAATTGCTGCAAATATTTCAGAGGGTTATGGAAGATTTTTTTATAAAGAGAACCTGCAATTTTGTTATTATGGCAGAGGTTCTTTATTTGAAACTAAAACCTGGATTGAAAAATCCTATAAAAGGAAATTTATTCCTGATGTTAATTATGAAGAATTAGTGGAAAGGGTAAGTTCTGTTCAAGGGAAATTGAATGGATACATTAAATTTTTAAGAAACAACAACCCCTTAAAATAAGTTATATTGAATGATTTTTCTTCATCACTAATAAACAAATAAACCAATAAACCAATAAACAAATAAACCAATAAAAACTCATTATGCTTTCAATCATAGTAGCAGTAGCTGAAAATAATGTTATAGGAAAAGACAACGATTTAATCTGGCATTTGCCCAGAGATTTAAAACATTTTAAAGAAACAACCAGGGGGCATTATATTATTATGGGGCGGAAAACATTTGAATCTAATGGCCGGCCTTTGCCTAACCGCACCAATGTAGTTATTACCCGCGATAAAAATTACTCTGCAGAAGGATGTATTGTGGTGCATACGCTCGAAGAAGCAATAAAAGAAGCCCAAAGCGATTCTGAAGCATTCATCATCGGTGGAGGGAAAATTTATGAACTGGCATTACCTCTGGTCGACCGGATATACTTGACTAAGATTCATCATTCGTTTGAGGGGGATACATATTTCCCTGAGATTGATATGGCTAATTGGGTGGTAACCGATAAAAGAGATTTTGAGGCTGATGAGAAAAACGAATATCCTTTCTCTATTTTGGTGCTGGACAGGAAAAAAGTTTAAATATCCGCTATATTTGGCAAGGATATCCGCCTAGCCGCTCCAAGCGGCTTGGCGGATTGAGTATTAGTAGAGTGGGAGTTTTTTTCTTACAAAGATTATTTAGGATTACGAAACGGCACACTTATTAATAAAGATTTAGCTTGTAATATTTTAAATTTTGATTTAGCAAATTTATGCAAGTATTTAAGCTATGAATATGATGAGAAGGATATTAGGAATATTTTTTGATAATATCCGCCTAACCACTCCAAGCGGCTTGGCGGATTAGAGGGCATATAAAAAACAGTCGCCGGAAGCGACTGTTTAATGTAAACCACGATTAGGATTTTAAAAAATTTAAATGAAATATTAATTAGGCTGCTTTGAGCCTTTGTATATTGGTTTTACCCAATTTTTCTTTAGCATATTCGAGGGTAATAGTAATTTCTTTGTCCTTTTTCGAAGGCATATCAAACATTACATCCATCATGATTGCTTCGCAAATAGAACGTAACCCGCGGGCTCCAAGCTTAAACTCTATGGCTTTCTCAACAATAAAATCCAATACATCATTTTCAAAATGTAAATCGATACCATCCATTTTAAACAATTTTTTATACTGTTTGATGATGGCATTTTTAGGTTCAGTAAGAATTTTACGAAGGGCTTCTTTATGTAATGGATTTAAATAAGTAAGCACAGGGATTCGTCCAATAATCTCAGGAATTAATCCAAAAGCTTTTAAATCTTGTGGAGCAATATATTGCAACAGATTGTTTCTGTCAATCTGATTTTTTTCTCTGCTGGCGGCATATCCAACAACCTGGGTATTGAGTCTTTGCCCGATTTTCCGTTCGATTCCATCAAAAGCTCCACCACAAATAAACAGAATATTTTTAGTATTCACAGGAATCATCTTTTGGTCAGGATGTTTTCTTCCACCCTGAGGCGGTACATTTATTATTGAGCCTTCGAGCAGTTTTAGCAATCCCTGCTGAACACCTTCGCCGGATACATCACGTGTAATTGAAGGATTATCGCCTTTGCGGGCGATTTTATCAATCTCATCAATAAAAACAATTCCTTTTTCGGCAGCTTCTATATTATAATCGGCTACCTGGAGTAAACGTGTTAAGATACTTTCAATATCTTCGCCCACATATCCTGCTTCTGTTAATACCGTAGCATCGACAATGGTAAATGGAACGTGTAACATTTTGGCAATGGTTCGGGCCAATAAGGTTTTGCCGGTACCTGTTTCACCAACCAGTACAATATTTGATTTTTCAATCTCTATTTCTTCTTCGTCTTTCAGGTTTTCCTGCATTAGCCTTTTGTAGTGGTTGTAAACAGCTACCGAGAGATATTTTTTGGCTTCTTCCTGCCCAATGACATACTGGTCGAGAAATTCTTTGATTTCTATAGGTTTAAGGAGTTCAATCTGATTAACATCAAATTCTCCTTTTTTGCGCAGCTCTTCCTGCACAATTTCATGTGCCTGCTCAATACATCGGTCACAAATATGTCCTGACAATCCTGCAATCAAAAGATTGGTATCTTTTTTATCTCTCCCGCAAAACGAACATTTATCCATCATGAATTCTTTTTAATATATTTTACAAATTTACGGTAATAATTAGAATAAAAAAAACCGCATTATAGATATGCGGTTTCATAAAATGTGAGGTTTAATTTTTTTATTCTTTCTTTTCATTTCTGATTAACACTTCATCAATCATTCCGTATTTTTTAGCTTCTTCGGCAGTCATCCAGTAATCACGGTCCGAATCTTTTTCGATTTTTTTAAATGTGTTTCCCGAATGTTTTGCCAGTATTTCGTAAAGTTCCTTTTTTAATTTAAGGATTTCACGAGCCGTAATTTCAATATCGGCAGCCTGTCCCTGGGCGCCACCCATAGGTTGGTGAATCATTACTCTCGAATGAGTTAATGCAGAACGCTTACCGGTTGTTCCTGCTGCCAGTAACACAGCTCCCATCGATGCGGCCATTCCTGTACAGATGGTGGCAATGTCGGGAGAAATGTATTGCATGGTGTCATAAATTCCCAGTCCTGCATGAACAGCTCCTCCGGGCGTATTCATATAGATTTGAATATCTTTGGCAGGATCGGTAGATTCGAGAAATAGCAATTGAGCCTGAATAATATTGGCTACATAGTCGTCAATAGGAACACCAAGAAAAATAATGCGGTCCATCATTAATCGCGAGAAAACATCCATTTGAGCAACATTCAGCTGGCGTTCTTCGATAATGGTGGGTGAAATATAACTGTTATATGTCGATGCATACTTTTCCATCGATAAGCTGCTTATACCAAGGTGTTTGGTAGCATATTTTTTAAATTCGTCTTTTGGAATCATAATTATACCTGTTTAATAATTTTGGGTTTATAAAGATAAAGAATTTTACGGTACAACGAAATTATTTACTTTGCTTTTGTTCGTCCTCAAAAAGCTTCTGAAACTCTTCGGTAGTCACTTCTTTTTCATCTATTTTTACCGAATCTTTAATGAGCTCCAGCACTTTGTCTTCGAATTTACGTTCGTAAAGATTTCGTCTTTCGGTATCCTTTTTTAGGATTTCTTTAGCATATATTTCTAACTGCTCATCGGGCAAATTGTTCAATCCATATTGCATAAATTGTGCAGCAGTAACCTCTTTGGCTACCTCTAGCACTTCCTCTTCGGTAACTTTAATTTCGTTATCTTTAATGATTTGGTCACGAATAATTTGCCATTTTAAATCTTCTTCGAATTTTGGAAATTCTTCTTCGATTTGTTCGGGAGTGAATTTACCTTCGTTAATTGCAATCAACCATCGTTTTAGAAATTCAACGGGTAATTCAGGTTTCAGTTTGTTTACCAGTTTCTTTTTGGCATCGATTAAGAACCGGTAATCGGCTTCTTTTTTAAAGTTTTCTTTTATTTCTTCAGTAAGTTTGTTATTAAATTCTTTTTCCGATTGAATAACACCCTCGCCGAAGGCTTTATCAAAAAGTTCCTGGTTTACTTCCGCTTTTTCAAATTTTTGAATTTGATTGATTTTAAACTCAAAATCACCAGTAATATTTTTTGTTTTTTCTTTGTCGATTCTTAGCATCGAAGCAATTTCCGAGTCGCTTGGATAAGCTTTTCGCACATCAAATTTTACCATGTCGCCTACTTTTTTATCGGCAAATGCTGCTTTAATATCTTTATCTTTTATGTACTCAATGGAAATTTTTACATCTTCGGTTTTTATTCCATCTTCAAGGGCATTTCCATTTTCATCAAGTTGTGTAAAATTACCGGTTAACATTTCATGGTCGGTAGTTTTATCAATATCAACAAATTCTCCAAACCGGCGTTGATAATTGTCGGTTTGTGCTTCGAGCAATTTTTTGTCCACCTTAACATCATAATAAGGTACTTTGTCTTTTTTCGACAGTTTTACATCTACTTCGGGAGCCAGGCCTATATCAAATACAAACTCAAATTCATTATCCTGGTCAAAGTCAATGGTTTTTTGATCTTTATTGGGTAATGGTTCGCCAAGCATATTTAATTTTTCTTCGCGGATATAATGGGTAAGTGATTCGGATATAAGTTTATTTACCTCTTCAGCTAAAATGGCTTTGCCGTACATTTTTTTAATCAGTCCGATGGGGACTTTCCCTGGCCTGAATCCGTCAATTCTTGCTTTTTTACGATAGTCTTTAAGCGTGTTCTCTACCTTTTCAGCGTAATCCTCTTCGGATATCTGAATTTTTAATAAGGCATTTAATTCGTCGATGTTTTCTTTTACTATATTCATCAGTAATTTGTTTTGAGCATTTACAAATTTTAAAAAACCGCCAAACAATCGCAAGGTTTATCGATTGTTGCAGCGGTTAGTTACGTTTTTGTGCGGATGAAGGGACTCGAACCCCCACGCCCGAAGGCACTAGATCCTAAGTCTAGCGCGGCTACCAATTACGCCACATCCGCAAAAGTGAGTGCAAATATATTATAATTTTTTTAGAAAAAGAAAAATCAAAAAAAAGTTTGTTTGTTTAATGATGTTTTAAAATAAAAGAAAGAATGATATTTATTCCCAGGCCGATACAAAAACCAATAGCAATTTCTATTACTTCAATATTGCGTTGATATACAGGATTTTTAATTGTAAAATGCAAAATTGCCGGAAAAACAATAAGTAATATTGCAATTAATAAATGGTATTTTTTATTCATTTATCATGATTTTTAAAGAAAACACAATAAATGAATTCTATTTAAACAAGATGTTAAATAAAGTTTAATTAAATATTATCCTTATTCATTATTGAGGCCTATTGTCCGTAAGTCAAAGTTTTTACCAAGATAAACACGCCGCACTTGTTCATCTTCTGCCAGTTCCTGTGCATTTCCTGCTTTTAATATTGACCCTTCAAAAAGCAAATAAGCACGGTCTGTAATTGAAAGCGTTTCGTGTACATTATGGTCGGTAATTAAAATACCGATATTTTTTTCTTTTAGTTTTCCTACAATTTCCTGAATATCTTCAACGGCAATTGGGTCAACCCCGGCAAATGGTTCGTCGAGGAGGATGAATTTGGGTTTGATGGCCAGAGCTCTGGCTATTTCGGTTCTTCGTCTTTCCCCTCCGGATAGTTGTATTCCTAAACTTTTTCGTATTTTTTGTAATCCAAATTCGTCCAAAAGATTTTCAAGTCGTTCTTTTTGTTCTTCTTTAGACATGTCAGACATCTCTAATACAGCTTTGATATTATCCTCGATACTTAGTTTTCTGAATACAGAGGCTTCTTGTGCCAGGTAGCCAACGCCCATTTGGGCACGCTTGTACATGGGTTTTTTAGTAATATCTTCATTGTCAAGATAAATTTTACCTGAATATGGAGTAATCAATCCAACAATCATATAAAAAGTAGTTGTTTTACCGGCTCCATTTGGCCCTAGCAGGCCTACAATTTCGCCCTGTTTAACGTCAACAGAAACTTTGTTTACGACAGTTCTTGAGCGGTATTTTTTTATCAGATTCTCGGTCCGTAATTGTACTTGATGCTCCTGACTCATGCTTAAAATTATTTTTTACAAATGTATGATTTTTTTAATGCAATTTTTAGAATATAATTTGTATGGTTGCCCGTAATCCAAATTTTTCGATATTTTCATGATCAAGATATGATAAACGCCACAAGGCATCTATTCTAAATATTTTTAAAATATTTTCAATACCTACTCCTGCTTCTAAATAGGGATCATTAACTTGATATAATCCCTCGGGAAAATTCATCATTTTTTCATGCCGGGTACTTAGTTCTCCAATTAAAGCTTTTCCAGAGATTACTTCCCTCCATTTTAATTTTCGGATTAATGGAATTTTATTCAGGAAAAACCCTTGAAAGTGATGTTCGGCATAAATGCTTAGATATCTGTCGCTTGCAAATTCGTAATAATTCATCATGTTAAATGCATACCGATCGAAAGCATATGTTTCGTTTCCTTCATGTAGTTTTAATAGTGGGTAAGGAACAGTCCCAAAAACCTGGCCTGCATCAATAATATATTTGAAATACCCTAACGGATTAATGGGCACTTTGTGTGCCAGATTAACATTTACTTTATAGTACTCGTAGTCGGAGCCTAAAAGATTTTTTATTCCTGCGGTAAAATTAAGGTTAAGCACCGGATCATTGGTTCCAAGATTTATACGTTCAAATTCACCACGTAAGTATTTTTCATTTTTAGCAAATCGAACATTTAGGTTAATTTCGCTGGTAGTGACCGCATTAAACATTAGGGTGTCTGATAGTGTGGTTTTTTGAAAAGGAATATCATTTGTTGGTTCTATGCTTTTGTAATTGAATGTAAGCATGTTGGAAAATCCCTGGAACCATTCTTTTTCGATAAAAACATTAAAGTCTTTTACCATCGTTAGTTTATCGTTAGGATTTCGCCTTAAGATAGAAGTAAAAAAATTATCTTCGGTAAGTGCATTGGGGCTTTGCCCTAATTGTTGGATATCATATTTATATTGTGAGCCGACAGCTAATCTTGGATTTTTGTCGAATAAATAAATAAAACCCCCGCCATATTTAAAACGGTTGTCTTTTTCTCCATAAGCAACATGGGCATTAATCATTAAGTTTGTACTGAAATTATTGCTTGTTCTTCCACTTAAGCGGATTCTGTTTCCTTCAATCTCATTAAAACTAAAGGTTTTATAGTAAGGGCCTAGTTCAAACAAGCCTATCTCGTAATGATACATTCCAAACATCATCACTATTTTTTCGTATGTTTTGTAAATAGGCACATGCTTTATGGAATCAACCATTTCGTATATTTTTATTTCCTTAGGTGTTAGGTTGATAGGCCTGTTTTTTATCCAAAAATCTTCATCGTTAATGATAGCATTTTCCTCTACAATTACATTATCATTAATTTTTTGCACCCGTTTTGGGAGTTCTGTATTGATATGGATGTTCTTGTAATGGGTTGTTTTTTTTCCGAAAAATCCCAATGTCCGGTCTGTAAGGTTAAAATCGAAAAAGAGTTTTTCGTTTTTCATAAACCAAATGCTATCGTTAATTTGTTCGTATTCATATTCTGCCACAAAATCATTAATAAAATTGATATTAACATCATTGGCCATTCGCATTTGAATTTTTTTGATGGCAAACGTTGTATCGTTTACCCAGAAGTCTCCATGGAAAGTTCGCTCTTGTTTTCTTTTGGGCACAAAAGAAATGTGATAGCACCATTGGTTATTGATAAAAGCGCTATCGATTAAATAATATTTGTAATAATACAAACCAAAATCGGCAATAGGACTTACAAAGCCAGGTTCAAATACTCTTTGGAAATTTTCATAGATATTTATTTTTTGGTACATTTTTCCGGTAAATTGCGAAAGGCTTTCATTCTCAACACCCGATATTTTTGTTGCTTTTATAATTTCTCGTTCTATTTTGGGTTCTTTTTGATAATAGTATTCGGAAAACGATTCGGTAATAAAAACAGGTAAGTATGGTTTCCCCGTAATTGCTGAGGTATCAATATAATCAAAAATAAACTGGAAATCTTTTAATAGTCTGTTATTCTTTAACTGGTCGTTTACATTGTTTATATCAATTTCTATTTTATTGTATAAATTATAGGTATATGAGTCGTATTTTCGTGGATTATGTTTTTCCTTATTGGCGATGATATTTCTTAAAATCGGGTGTGCCGGATTTTCGGAAGGAAGTACTACCACTTCATCGATTTCATATATGTTTGGCTCAAGGTTGAAATTTATAATCTGGTAGCTGAGTGCATTAACAGGTTTGGCCTGAGGCTTGTATCCAACAAAGGAAACAAGAATAGAATCATAACTTTGCCTTGATTCTAAAAAATATTCACCAGAAGTATTGGTGATAGTACCAATGGATGAATTCTGAAAGGTAACATTTACGAAAGGGATGGGCTCTCCCGTTTCGGAATCTTTAATAACACCTCTTACTTTGGTAATTTGACTTAAGGCAAGTGTTGATTGCAGCATAAAGATGATAAATAATAACCAGGTATAAAGCCTCCTTTTCATTCTGTTAGCGGTTAATAAATATTAAAAATAAGTTTAATAGCCTTAAGGTTGTAATTTTTTTACCACTCTTTTTGATATAACAATTCCTGCTTCGTAAAGAATTAGTAAGGGTAAAGTAACCAATATCAGGCTAAAAATATCGGGAGGAGTAATTGTTGCGGCAAGAACCATCACTATAATAATGGCATGTCGCCTGTATTTCCGGAGAAATTCAGGAGTTACCAACCCTGCTTTACTTAAAAAATAAATTAATATTGGAAGTTCAAAAATTACTCCTGCTGCTAATGTAACGGATGTCACCGTTCCGATATATGATTTAAGATTGATTTGATTTAAAACCTGATCGCTAACATTGTATGAGCCCAGAAAGTGGATGGATAAAGGAGCAATAATAAAATATCCAAAACACACACCCATTATAAATAATAGAGAACTAATAGTTACTGCTCCTCTGCTGTGTTTTAATTCATTTTCGTATAATGCAGGTTTTATAAAAGTCCAAAATTCCCAGAAAATATATGGGAAAGCAACAATTATCCCTGCAAAAATAGAAATAGTGATATGAATTGTAAACTGCCCTGCCATTTTAATGTTAATAATTTGGAAAGGTTCAGCATTAATACATAGTTTGGGGATGTTAACCTTATCCCCTAAAAAGCAAAGCATTTTGTTAGTGAAAAAATCAGGATTTTTGGGTGCTAAAATAATATGGTTAAAAACAATATCGCTAAATATAAATGCTACAATAGCAACAATGATAACAGATGCAAATGCCCGTATCAAATGCCATCTTAATTCTTCAAGATGTTCTAAAAAAGTCATATTGTTGCTACGAGCCATGCTAAACAATACCTTCTTTTAAAATATCATGTAAATGAACCATTCCCAGATATTTTTCTTTTTGAACCACAATTAATTGGGTAATATTATTGCCCTCCATAAGATTAAATGCATTAATAGCCAGCTCGTCTTTCGAGATTGTTTTAGGATTGGGTGACATAATATCTTTAGCGGTTAATTTTTCGAAATGATCGTAGTTCTGTAACATTCTTCGAATATCACCATCAGTGATGATTCCTTTTAAGTGATTTTTTTCATCCAAAACAGCTGTTGCTCCAAGCCTTTTGGAGCTGATTTCAATAATTACATTTTTAACATTTTCGTTAATATATACTTTAGGAGCTTCGTTATTTTTGTATAAATCACTAACTCGCATATATAGTTTTTTCCCAAGAGCTCCCCCAGGATGTACTTTGGCAAAATCTTCGGACGAAAATCCTCTATACTCCAGCAGGCATACTGCTAATGCATCGCCAATAACAAGCTGTGCTGTGGTGCTCGATGTGGGCGCTAAATTATTTGTACCGGCTTCTTTATCAACCGTTGATTTCAATACATAATCGGCTTGTTTGGATAGAAATGAATCGGTTGACGAAACCATGCCTATTAATACATTCCCCCTGCTTTTTATGATGGGTACGAGAACTTTAATTTCCGGAGTATTCCCACTTTTTGATATACAAATAATAACATCATCTTTTTGAATCATTCCCAAATCTCCATGGATAGCATCTGCCGCATGCATAAAAATAGATGGAGTACCGGTAGAGTTTAGTGAAGCTACAATTTTATTTGCAATGTTAGCACTTTTTCCTATGCCGGTTACAACTACCCGGCCTTTGCTATGATAAATTAATTTAACAACTTCCTCAAAATCTTTATCAATATATCCGGCAAGTTTTTTAATCGATTCTGCTTCTTGCAAAATTGTATTTATAGCTAAATTTTTAATGTCCATTTTTTTTTGTTTGTTATGATATAATATGCAGTTTATATTAATTTTGATTAATAAAAAATATTTAAGTTCTGCAATATTATCTTTTTTAAAAAAAATATTGTAAATTTATAATTGCAAAAGTATTTATTTTTATAATAAACAAGTAAGGATTCGATTTAAAACATGTTTTATAAATAGATAAAAAATTTGGTCAACTTGAAAATCTTTATTTCTTTTATAAATAACCTAAATCATTTTACTTTATAATTTGACATGAGTGTAGGAGCAGATATTTCGTTGAAAGAGTACCTCAAAAAATATTTTGGATTTGATTCGTTTAAGGGAAACCAGGAAGTGGTTATTCGGAATGTTCTTGACGGGAACGATTCTTTTGTTTTAATGCCAACGGGTGGAGGGAAATCATTATGTTATCAATTACCATCTTTAATTATGGATGGTACGGCTATTGTTATCTCACCACTAATAGCTTTAATGAAAAACCAGGTTGATGCCATGCGTGGTTTTAGCACCGAAGAGGGGATAGCCCATTTTTTGAATTCATCACTTACCAAAACACAAATGCAAAAAGTTAAGCAAGATGTTTTAGACGGTAAAACACGTTTGCTTTATGTAGCTCCCGAATCATTAACCAAAGAGGAGAATATTCTTTTTTTAAAAAAAGCAAAAATTTCTTTTTATGCCGTTGATGAGGCGCATTGTATCTCGGAATGGGGCCATGATTTTAGGCCTGAGTATCGACGTATTCGCCCGATAATCAACAAAATTGGACAGGCTCCAGTAATTGCTTTAACGGCAACGGCAACACCAAAGGTACAAAGTGATATCCAGAAAAATCTGGATATGCTTGATGCCAATGTATTTAAATCTTCGTTTAATCGAGAAAATTTATATTACGAAGTACGGCCTAAGGTTAATGCTGCCAAAGAGATTATTAAATTTATTAAAAATAATTCCGGGAAATCAGGCATTATTTATTGTTTAAGCCGTAAAAAAGTTGAAGAGCTTGCAGAAATATTAAAGGTTAACGGCATTAAGGCTTTGCCCTACCATGCCGGAATGGATGCCGCTACCCGAAGCGGGAACCAGGATAAGTTTTTAATGGAAGATGTGGATGTAATTGTTGCCACCATTGCTTTTGGAATGGGAATTGATAAACCGGATGTTCGTTTTGTAATTCACTACGATATTCCAAAAAGTCTGGAAGGCTATTACCAGGAAACCGGCCGTGCCGGCCGTGATGGTGGTGAAGGCAAATGTATTGCTTTTTATAGTTATAAAGATATCCAAAAGCTGGAAAAATTTATGCAGGGCAAACCATTGGCTGAACAAGAAATTGGCAAACAACTATTGCTTGAAACTGTTGCATATGCTGAATCTGCTGTTTGCCGCCGAAAAATGTTGCTTCACTATTTTGGGGAAAAATATGAACAGGAGAATTGTGAGAATTGTGATAATTGCTTGCATCCGAAAGAACAGTTTGAGGGAAAAGACGATGTGGTATTAGCTTTAAAAGCAATACAGGATGTTAAAGAAAAATTTAAAGCTGAACATGTTGCCAATGTTTTAGCTGGGATAAAAAATTCTGCTATTAAATCCTATAAGCATCATGAATTGGAAATTTTTGGCGAAGGGTCTGATAAAGATTATAAATACTGGAATGCCGTACTACGCCAGGCGCTGATAGCCGGATTTATTGATAAAGATATAGAAAATTATGGTTTACTTAAGGTAAGCGAAAAAGGACTTGAATATTTGAAAGATCCACAACCCTTTACCTTAACTAAAGATCATGATTACGAAAGCGAAGATGATGAAATGGATAGTCAAGCCGGATCTGGTAAAACAAGTGCCGTGGACGATGAGCTGTTTAATATTCTTAAAGATTTAAGAAAAAAAGTCGCTAAAGAGTTGAATTTGCCCCCTTTTGTTATTTTTCAAGACCCTTCATTAGAAGATATGGCCATTCAATATCCGATTAATCTCGAAGAAATGACTCATATTGTTGGAGTTGGTACCGGAAAAGCCCAACGATACGGTAAAAGATTCGCCGATTTAATCAAAAAATACGTTGAAGAAAAAGAAATAATCCGGCCACAAGATATGGTGGTAAAATCGGTAGTTAATAAATCCGGATTAAAAGTTTATATTATTCAGAGTATCGACCGGCAAATGCCACTTACCGATATTGCCGATGCCAAAGGCCTGGAAATGCATGATTTGCTCGATGAAATTGAATCGATAGTACATTCAGGAACTAAATTAAACCTTGATTATTACATTAATGAGGTGATTGATGAAGATAAACAAGAGGATATTTATGAATATTTTCGTGAAGAGGCGGAAACAGAATCGATCGAAGCAGCCTTGGAAGAACTGGGCGAAGAAGAGTACTCAGAGGAAGATGTTCGGTTGATGAGAATAAAATTCTTTTCTGAATTAGGTAACTAATGATAAACTCATTCGTCTTTACCATAAAAAATATAAGGGAACGATAAATTCCCTTATTTTTTAAACTAAAAAATACATTACTACGTGGAAAAAGTATTAGAAGTTAATCAATTAAGTAAAAGCTATGGGAATATTTTAGCCATAAAGAATCTTTCGTTTACCGTTAACAGAGGAGAAGTTTATGGTTTATTAGGCCCGAACGGAAGTGGTAAAACCACCACCCTTGCCGTAATTCTTGATATTTTAAAAGCCAATATAGGAAATTATAGGTGGTTTGATCAGCCAATGGATAAATTTACGCGTCGTCGTATTGGTTCTTTACTCGAAACGCCTAATTTTTATCCCTACTTATCCTTATGGGATAATCTTAAAATTGTAGCCAAAATTAAAGATGTCCCTGAAGACGATATTAACGATGCATTAGGCGTTACTAATTTGCTTAAACGCAAATACTCTGCATACAATACCTTGTCGTTAGGTATGAAACAGCGACTTGCAATTGCTTCGGTATTGGTAGGGAATCCGGAAGTACTGGTTTTGGATGAACCCACCAATGGCCTTGACCCCGAAGGTTTTGCCGAAGTAAGAAATATTATCCAATCGCAAGCCAACGAGGGAAAAACTATTATTTTGGCAAGCCATATTTTAGATGAGGTAGAAAAAGTTTGTTCGCATGTTGCCATTTTAAAAGCAGGGGATTTAATTGCCCATGGAAGAGTAGGAGAACTCCTGGCTACCGATGATATGGTTTATATTCAAAGTGATAATTTGGACAAGCTGGAACAAATGCTGAAACAAGCTGATTTTGTTAAAAGAGTATTGAAAGCTGACAAAGATCTGGCCGTGATATTGGAGCAAGGAAATTCTGTTGCTGGCCTGAACAAATATTGCTTTGAAAAAGGCTTTATCCTTTCAAAAATTTTATTAAAAAAACAAAGTTTAGAGGATCAGTTCCTTCAATTAGTTAAGTAATTTAAACTCAATTCACGAAAAAAATGAAAAAATTATTTCAGCTCGAAAAAATAAAAACACT
>JASGMZ010000185.1 GCA_030156305.1 Bacteroidales bacterium
TCGTTAAATAGCTATGGCTATTCGTCTCATTTACGCCTTGAAAAAGAACAAAATTACTTCGCCAATTCTGTACACTTTATTGCCTTACAAGCCCTAAGCTATGTATGCCATCATTGATATAGAAACGACAGGCCTAAGCCCGCAAAGAAATAAAATTACGGAAATTGCTGTATATATTCACGATGGAGAAAAAATTGTTGATGAGTTCTCCACGCTGATTAATCCTGAATGTTATATTTCACCCAACATTACTAAAATAACAGGTATTACGAATGAAATGGTCGGTAAAGCTCCAAAATTTTGGGAGGTAGCCAAAGATATTGTATTACTTACCGAAGGGAAAACCTTTGTTGCACATAATGCGTCGTTCGATTACAATTTTATCAGGCACGAATTTAAAAGCCTGGGTTATGATTTTAAGCGAGAGAAACTTTGTACAGTTCAGTTGAGCCGTAAAATTATTCCCGGCCGAAAGTCTTACATCCTGGGTAAATTGTGTGATGAGTTAAATATTCCGCTGAACGGACGTCACCGGGCTGCCGGGGATGCAATGGCAACGGTTAAACTGTTTGAATATTTACTCCAAAAAGACTCATCGTTAGCAGGATTAAAATCCGGGAAATTTTTTAATCTTCAATCTTCTACAATTAAACAATTACCTGACGATACAGGCGTATATTATTTTCATAATCAACAAGGTGATATTATTTATATCGGGAAAAGTAAAAATATCCGTACCCGTATTTTGTCTCATTTTAATAACGAGAAAACAAGCAGAGCGCTTAAAATAGTAGATGAAACGTTTGATATTTCTTACGAATTAACGGGTAGCGATTTAATAGCCCAACTGTTGGAATCGGACGAAATAAAGAATCATAAACCAAAATATAACCGCAAGCAGATAAGAAAGTCTAATCATTATGGCATTTATAGACGTATCGATGAATTTGGTTATATCTGTTTTAGGGTGGATAAAATGGGTGAAAATGTGCCCTTAATTGCCTTTAACTCGGCAAAAGAAGCCCGTGAACGACTTTATCATTTATCGGAAGAATATGAATTATGCCAGAAATTATGTGGATTATATGATACAGCAGGGGCCTGTTTTTATTATCAGTTAAATCAGTGTAAAGGTGCCTGTGTCCAGAAAGAGGCGGTTGATGATTACAATTTACGAGCGAATGAATTAATTCAGAATCTGAGTTACGATAACCAAAGTTTTTTCATTATTGATAAGGGAAGGAGTGAGGACGAAAAGAGTGTGGTTATGATAAAAAATGGTAAATATATCGGGTTTGGTTATATAAATGTTACTCTTGTGCAACCTGATATTGAGAACCTCTCAGGTGCTATTCAAAGATATCCCGATAATAGAGATGTGCAGCAAATTATTCGTACCTACCTTAAACAACATGCGGTGGAAAAACTTATTCCTTTTTAAATCTTTTTGTTTGAACATATTTAACCTTTTCTTGTTTAAAGATTAAAAAATTACTTACTAACACAATATATTTATGAAAAATATACTATTAATTATTACATTAGCTATGATAAGTTCAGTTTCTTTTGCTCAAAACAAATCATTTTATGATTTTGAAGTACAAACCATCGACGGAGAAAATTTTGATTTATCTGCCTTAAAAGGCAAAAAAGTATTGGTAGTAAACACTGCTTCGAAATGTGGTTTTACCCCTCAATACGAAGATTTACAAAAACTTTATGAGAAATATAAAGCCAAAAACTTTGTTATCATAGGATTTCCTGCCAATAATTTTATGAATCAGGAACCAGGTTCTAACGAGGAAATAAAGCAATTTTGCTCTACAAATTACGGAGTAACTTTTCCTATGATGGCTAAAATTTCTGTAAAAGGGGATGATATACATCCGCTTTACCAATGGCTAACTGAAAAAGAACAGAATGGAGTAATGAACTCAAAGGTAAAATGGAATTTTCAGAAATACATGATTGATGAAGAAGGAAATTTAGTAGATATGGCTGTACCAAGAACCAATCCATTGGATGAACAGATAATAAACTGGATTGAAGGGAAATAGATTGCCTGCAAAAAATAAAACAATCATTAAACCGTGCAATTTGCGCGGTTTTTTGGTTATTATTAATTCTCACAAAAACGAGCAATCACTACATAAGCATTCTGGATACCCAGTTCGCCCGACTTGCTCATATCCATACAGCCATTTTCGTTTTGTTTGAGGTAGATATAGGTTAACCCCCGGTTATAATATGCTTCAGCAAAAGTGTTGTCGTAGTTTATTATCTTATTATACCATGTAATGGCTTTATTATATTCGCGGGTTTTTAAATAGGTATTGGCTACATTAAATCCGGAAAAAATAAATTCGGGGGATAAATCTATTGCTTTTAAATAATCATTAATTACATATTGATAATCGGTATAGCTTTCCTGCTCTTTAATCGTTTTTATATTCGATTGTTGTTGTGGGTCAATAAGAAGTACATCATTTTCCTGGTCTAATAGTTTTATGTAGTCAATCATTTCGGAACGGATGTTTCCCCGGCAGAAATAAGCAAGAAAATAGTCAGGTTTCAATTTTATCGCTAAATCTAAATCAGATAAAGCCCCATTGTAGTTTTTTAAATAACTTTTATAGATGGCTGATTGAATTAAATTTTGATATTTATTTTGGGTGGATTTGTAATTATTTTCTAAAGCGGCTACCTTTATTTTTAACGAGTCGATACTCATCATATCCTCATTTTTATTTTTTATAACTAAACCATATTCTGCATAAATATTTTTATATTCTTCCATATCATCGTGCAGGGCAGCAATTCTCAGAAAATATTCGGAGTTTTGTTTTCCGGTTGTAAGGGCAAAATTTCCTTCCGGTTCAATTCGCTGATTATAGTTAGGATGATTATAAAAACGATTACTGGATTTTAAGGTGATTAAGTTTCTGAAATTATCTGAGGTATCGGTATAACTGGCATACGATTCTTTATTTTCCCGTACGGCAGCAATAATATTTTCAGCTCTTTGCCTGTCGGCTAAAGCCCCTTGAATATCATTTAGCTGTTGGCGTACAGTTGCCCGGCTGATATATGCTTTGGCAAAATCGGGATAAATTTCTATGGCTTTGGAAAAATCAATAAAAGCACCTTGCAGGTCGTCAATTTCCTGTTTAATCAGCCCTCGGTTAAAATACGAAAGAATATTTTGAGGATTTAATTGAATTACTTTGTCTAAATCTGAAATAGCATCACGTTTTTGCTTAAGTTCGTTTTTGAGTAAAGCACGGTTAAATAGCGCCAACGAATTATCAGGTTCTATCTGTATGGCAGTATCTAAATCCTGAACTGCTATTTGTGTTTTTCCCTGGTAATAACTTACCAGCGAACGATTAATATAAGCACTTGCATTTAGAGGGTCAATATCTATAACCCGTGAAAAGCAGGTCTTAGCGGAGTCGTATTTATGCCAATCGGAGTATAAAATGCCTTTATTCATATACACCGGCACGTATTCTGAGTCTATTTTTAATGCTTTATCATAATCGTTTAGCGCTCCAAGGGTGTCTTCCGAATAATATTTGGCCAGCCCCCGATAAAAATAAGCTTTCTTATTTTGTTTTGTAATTTCCAACGATTGGTTAAAATCGTTTATCGCTTGCTTATAATGGTTGATATTAATATTACAAAATCCTCTAAAGACATATAATTCAGGGTCAATAGCATAGAGCTTAATGGCCTGGTTGAAGTCGTTCAGTGCCAGGTAATATTTTTTAAGGTTTACACGTGAAATGCCCCTGTTTTTCAACGCATCGGTATGGTTCGGTTTTAATTCAATGGCTTTGGTAAAGTCCTGTTCAGCCCCCATATAATCAGCTAAATTAAATTTCGCAATACCACGTAAAAAATAGGGGTCGGCCAGTTTGGGTTTTACCTTAATCACAATGTTAAATGCATCGATGGCATCGTTATATTTTTGAGCATAAAGTTTGCCTCTGCCAACCGATAAATAATAATTTACATTTAATTGTGCCAGGCTGATTAAAGAAAATAGGATAAATAATATGGACAACAGGATTTTTTTCATTAAGAAAAGATTAATGCTAATAGTTGGGTTAACATCCTTTCGTCCACTTCATCAAACGAATTATATTCATTACTGTCCACATCTAACACACCAATAATATCTCCGTTAGCATCTTTTAGCGGAATTACAATTTCGGATTTTGTTCTGGAATCACAGGCAATATGGCCGGGAAATTTTTCTACATCAGGCACAATAATGGGTTTTTGTTGATTAATACCTGCCCAGCAAACGCCGGTATCTTTGGCCAGTTCCTGGCATGCTACGGGGCCTTGATATTGGCCTACCACCAATTTCCCGTTTTTAAGGAAATAAAAACCGGTCCAGAAAAAGGTTTCCATTTTGTGATGCAAAACCGCAATAATGGTCGACATCCTTGCATAGGGATCATTAGTTTTGGGCATTAATTTTGCAATTTGCTTATAAATTCGTTCGTATCGTCCTTGTTTTTTATTTTTATCCATAGTTATTGTAATTATGCTTTCAAAGGTAACATTTTTTCTTTTGGACAAATATTTTTAACTCATATTCTTATCGTATGGAAATGTTCTTATTTCGTTTAAAATATTAAGTTTTAACCTAAAGAATTATCCGTCAAAATTAAACTTAAACTATATTTGCAAGTCTTTTATGCATTAATAAAACCTTATGCAATTACGACTACTCAAAAATTTAAACGATAAAGAATTACGTACCTTTTATCTTCACATTACTTTTTCTGTTATTGATGGGATGATACGTGGTGCTTTGTTGTTAAATGAGTATGTTTTTATAAAAAGCCTGAACGGTTCCAGCTATCAGCTAAGTGTTTTATTCCAGTCGAGTGTAATTGTTCTTTTGCTCTCAGTATTTTTTAATGAGTTGATTTACAGGTCAAAAAGAAAGCGTAGATTGTTACGCCGGGCCGGTTTTTTAACGCATTTACCTTTGCTTTTTTTACTATTTTTCCCTCAAAATCCTGAAGTTTATACGATTAACTCTATCTATCACTATATATTCTTATTTATCTTTTTTACCTATTATCTTTCTTATCCTATTGTTTTACCCACAATTAATCTATTCCTAAAAAATGCCTATACAAATGAGAATTTTGGCCGTATGTATGGAGTTTCTGCATCCGTCAGGCAGGTATTACTCATGATTACTGTTTTTATTTTAGGGTTGTTATTAGATGCGGATGAATTTGCTTTTACCTGGTTTTTTCCGGTATTGGGTGTGTTAGGTTTTTTAAGTATCGTTTTATTCTCCCGAATTGAATATATTCCAAAAACAGTGGCAGATTATTCTGAAGGTATCCTGCAAGCTGTGGTAGGCTCTTTTAAGAAAATGGTTCATATCCTAAAAACCAACAAAGCGTATCTCGATTATCAGATTGCTTATCTTTTTTATGGTTTTAGTTTTATGAGTACCCGCTCGGTCATTAATATATTTTACGATAAAGAGCTGGCCTTAAACTATTCCAGCGTTGCTTTTTACCAAAATGCTTACAATATTCTGGCAATCATAATGCTTCCCTTTTTTGGTAAATTGATTGGAAATATAGACCCCAGAAGATTTACTGTTTTACCTTTTATTTTCCTGGCGGGATATATTTTATTTATTGGCCTTTCAGCTTTTGTTCCTGCTCATTTTGAATTATGGAACCTGGAGATATATATTATGTTACTTATAGCGACCCTTTTTTACAGTTTTTTTACTGCTACTATGCCCATATCATGGAATATTGGTTCATCCTATTTCGGTAGCAATGAAGAAGCCGGCAATTATCAATCCATACATCTTTTTGCTACTGGGTTCCGTGCTATTTTTTCTCCATTATTAGGTGTGGCTTTATATGAGTGGTTTGGTTTTTCTTGGACATTTGCTATTGCTATTCTTTCATTGTT
>JASGMZ010000186.1 GCA_030156305.1 Bacteroidales bacterium
AATTTAAGCTTAACTTTATGCCGCACAAATCAGGATTTGTAAACATTATTGGAAATCCAAACGTAGGAAAATCCACCATCATGAACCAGATGGTAGGAGAAAAATTATCGATAATTACGCCTAAAGCGCAAACCACACGCCATAGAATTTTAGGCATTGTAAATAGCGATGATTACCAAATTGTTTACTCTGATACGCCAGGAATATTAAAGCCAAACTACAAATTGCAGGAAAAAATGATGCGTTTTGTAGGCAGCGCATTCGAAGATGCAGACATTATTCTTTATGTTACCGACGTAGTAGAAAAAATGGATAAAAATCAACAATACATTGACAAATTATCCCAAACGAATGTTCCTGTTTTACTCTTGATAAACAAAATAGACCTTTCCAATCAAGAAGAGCTTGAAATTTTGGTTGATATATGGAAAAAAATCATCCCTAAAGCAGAAATTATTCCGGTTTCGGCAACCAAAAATTTTAATTTAGATCAGGTTTTTAAACGTATTCTAAAATTATTGCCCGAAGGGCCAGCCTATTACCCTAAAGATTCGTTAACCGATAAAACCGAACGCTTCTTTGTATCGGAAATTATCCGCGAAAAAATTCTAAACAATTACCGTAAAGAAATACCATACTCGGTAGAAGTGGAAGTAGAAGAGTTTAAAGAAACCGAAAAACTTTTACGTATTAGAGCAACAATAAATGTTATAAGGCCTTCGCAAAAAGGAATTATTATTGGACATAAAGGACAGGCATTAAAAAAAACAGGTACCGAAGCACGAGAGGATATAGAAGATTTTTTTGGGAAGAAGGTGTTTCTTGAACTTTTTGTGAAAGTGAATAAAGACTGGAGAGATAAAGAAAAAACCCTAAAGGATTTTGGTTATAACATCTAAATTAACAAATTAATGCAAGAGCTTGAGGATAAAACATATAATTTTGCAATAAAGGGTTTAGGTTTTATAAAAAGTTTGGATAAAATCGATCCTCAGTTAAATACTGGTGAATTAAAACAATACACCGGAGCTGTTTCTCTTAAATTTATTGCAGCAATGGATTCAAAAGAAAATGATGATTTTGCCCATAATTTAAGGGAATGTCATAATAATACCATTAAAATTTTAGAACGGCTAAAAAATCTGAACGAGATAAAAGAAAAAAATCTAAAAACCGAGAGAAATCAGCTTATAACAGAAGCAGAAGAAATCATTAAGAATCTGGATAAGATCATAGAAAAATTAATTTATTAATACCCAATAAAAAAATGATTGTTGCAATTGTAGGAAGGCCTAATGTAGGCAAATCAACATTGTTTAACCGATTAACGGAAACCAGGCAGGCTATTGTTGACGAAATTAGCGGAGTTACTCGCGACAGGTTATACGGCAAGTCCGAATGGGCAGGCAAAGAGTTTTCGGTAATCGATACCGGAGGATATGTACGTAACTCCGATGATGTTTTTGAAGAAGAAATAAGAAAACAAGTAAATATTGCCATTGACGAAGCTAACGTAATCATTTTTTTGGTTGATGTTACCAATGGGATTACTGACCTGGACGAGGCTATGGCCGAAATATTGAGAAAAACCAATAAAAAAGTTTTTTTAGTTGTAAATAAAGTGGATAATAACCAACGAATTATTGAATCCCATGAATTTTACAAACTTGGGCTGGGAGACCCTATATGTGTATCGGCAATTAACGGAAGTGGAACCGGCGAACTACTCGATAAGATAGTTCCCGAAATTAAAAATGTAAAAAACTACGAGGAGGACGAAGAAGATATTCCTAAATATGCAGTAGTAGGTAGGCCCAATGTGGGTAAATCTTCGTTAATCAATGCACTTATTGGTGAAGAAAGAAATATTGTAACTCCCATATCAGGTACTACCCGCGATTCTATTTATAGCAAGTATAACAAATATGATCATGAATTTTACTTAGTAGATACTGCCGGATTACGAAAAAAAGGAAAAGTAAACGAAAACCTCGAATATTATTCGGTATTACGCTCCATAAGAGCCATAGAAAGAGCAGATGTTTGCTTACTTTTAATTGATGCAACGCACGGTATTGAATCCCAGGATCTTAACATTTTAAAACTCATTCAGAAAAACAAAAAAGGGCTGGTGTTTTTAATCAACAAATGGGATTTAATTGAAAAAGAAAATAATACATCAAAAATTTATAAAGAGCAGATAAAACAAAAAATTGCCCCTTTTACCGATGTACCCATTATTTTTACTTCGGTAGTGAACAAACAAAGAATTCATAAAGTTTTAGAAGAGGCGAAAACAGTTTATGATAACCGAAAGAAAAAGATTCCCACAGCAAAACTTAATGAAATAATGCTTGAGGAAATTAAAAATTATCCTCCCCCATCGGTAAAAGGAAAGTTTGTGAAGATTAAATACATTACCCAGCTAAGCACATTTTATCCGGCATTTGCATTTTTCTGTAATCTGCCGCAGTATGTAAAAGAACCTTACAAACGTTTTTTAGAAAATAAACTCCGGCATCATTTTAATTTTACCGGATCGCCTGTACAGATTTATATGAGAAAAAAATAAACCCATGAGTGCTAAAATTTTATACCTAATCTCATTCCTGATTTTATTGGCCTCTTGCGAAAAGGAAGATCAATATTCGGATATTCCCGAGATAAAGTATAAAAGTTTTACGCTGGCCGAAGAAACAGAAAATGGTTTTGAAAATATTATTGGCCGTTTAAAATTTACCTTTACAGACGGAGATGGTGATATTGGGATTGATCCTAATGCTGAAACAGCAAACGACACAACCATAACGGAAGTTTATAACACATTTATCACCAGATTTTATAAGGAAAATAATCAGTTTGTCCGCGATACTACCATAACTTATATTATTCCATATTTGGAAGGTGGCGTTTATCGCGAATATTTAAAAGGGGAGATTGAAATAAAAATTTATTTTAATGATTTCTCATACGACACGCTAATGTTTAATTTCTATATTTACGATCGGGCTAATCACAAAAGCAACACCGAAACAACCCCGGAAATAATTGTTTCTGAATGGATTTAACCATTAGTATCTAATTTTGTTATTCCATTATCATTTGAAAAAAAAATACATAATGATTATTACCAAAGATAATAAAATGGCCGATGTAATTCACTTGAATTACAGTACACTTACGGTTTTAAACCGTTTTGGCATTGAACTGGGTTTTGGCGACAAAACCGTTGAAGATGTTTGCCAACAACATCAGGTGGACCTGGATTTTTTTCTCGAAATAATAAATACTTTTGTAAACGAAGATTATTTCCCTAAAAAACATCTTCAATCATTTTCCATTACACTAATCAATGATTATTTAAAGAAAACACACGACTATTACCATCAGGTAAAAGTTCCTGAAATAGAGTCCTTAATGGAGCAAATGGCAGATAATTGTTACACTCAGAAAAGCAATCTTAACTTACTTAAAAAATTTTTTAACGATTATAAACAAGAGTTGTTAAACCACACCCAACGTGAAGACAAAATAGTTTTTCCGTACACCCTGGCTATTGAAAAGGCATTTAATACCAACAAAACAGGCCAGGAAACCATACAACTCATGGAAGATTATTCGATAGACATATTTGAGAATGAGCATGATAATATTGAAGAAAAATTATTCGACCTAAAAAATATAATTATAAAATATTTACCACAACCCAAAAATTTTCAGCTCTGCAACAAACTACTCAATGAACTTTTTTCGCTTGAACAAGATTTAAATGATCATGCAAGAATAGAAAATAAAGTACTTGTTCCAAAAGTTCGAGCAATGGAAAATGTAATTCGAAAAAGATTTTTAGAAAAATAAACCAATGGCTAATATATCTTTCATTATATGCGATCAATCTTTCCTTGTAAGAAAAGGGCTGGCTGCAGTTATTTCTAAAATTCCTTCAACCAGAATAATCCATAGCATAGATTCTGAAGATGAAGCCATAAAAATTTTAAACAATACCGATACAGATTTTATTATTATTAATCCTGATATTTTTCAGTACAGCAAAATGGAGGATGTATTAAAACATGTAAGTAAAACCCGTATCATTGCATTATCAAGCAATCCACCTCAAGGCTCAACGAATGCACAATTTGCCAAAACCATTTATTATAATGATACGCAAAGCGATATTTTACAAAAAATTAATCACTTAATTAGCAAGAAACAGGCAACCCAAAAAAAGAAGAAAAAACAACAAGAAATTAGCAACCGTGAAGCCAGTATTGTAAAATATATTGCCCTTGGTTATACCAATAAAGAAATTGCCGACAAACTATTTATAAGTACACATACCGTTGTTACTCATCGGAAAAATATAACCCGGAAGCTGGGTATTAAAACAGTTCCGGGTTTAACCATATATGCAATTATTCACAATATTATTAATATTGACCAAACCGAAAGGCCAAATAGTTAGATTTTAACGCCCATAAACAACACATCATCCACTTGCTGTAACCTACCGCGCCACTCGTCAAAAGTTTTAGCAATATATTCTTGCTGCTCTTCTATAGGCTTATCGCATACATCAGCCAGCATATTTTTTACCCGATCCATTTTAAACTTCTTACCTCTTGGGCCGCCAAACTGATCGGAATATCCATCAGAAAACATGTATACAATATCGCCTTTATTCAATTGAAATCCAATATTTTCAAACTGCTTTTCTGCTTTTGGATCTCCCCCTATTGATGCTTTATTTCCACGAACATACTGTAATTCCTGATTTTTATATAAAATCAATGGGCGCATAGCAGATGAAAATCTCATGTAATGTGTATTCACATCAATCTCACAAACAATAATATCCATTCCATCGTTAGCACGCTCGGCTTCAACATTTTGATTTAGAGTCCCTTGTAGTTCTTTATCTAATCGTTTTAATACTTCGGACGGTGAATCTACATTGCTACGCAAACATATATCTTTAATTAATGTTGTTCCAATCATCGACATAAATGCGCCGGGAACTCCATGCCCGGTAGAGTCGGCACAAACAATTAAAAATTTATCATTATTGACCTTATCATACCAGTAAAAATCTCCACTCACAATGTCGCGGGGCCTGAAATAGACAAAGGCTCCTGAAAAGTTATCGTTAATGGTTTTTATAGAAGGTAAAATACTGGATTGTATGCGCTGGGCATAATTTATACTATCCGTAATATCACGGTTTTTAATTTCAAGTATTTCTTTTTGCTGTACAACTTCTTTGGTTCTTGCATCAAGTTCTTTCTCCAGATATTCTTGTAATTGTTTTTGTTTTTGTTCTCGATATTTGATGATAAAATAAACGGCCCCAACAACAATAAGGATTGCTAAAGTAATAAACCACCATGTTTTCCAAAATGGAGGGCGAATACTAATCTGAACTTCCAAAGGTTTTTCAATGCAGTATCCATCAGCATTACATGCTTTTAACAAAAAGGTATAATTCCCATCCTCAACTCTTGGATAATAAGCTTCTCTGCTTGTAGTCGACTCACTCCAGTCAAGATCATAACCATCAAGTTTATATTGATATGTAACTCCATCGGGATTACTATAACTTAATCCTACATAACTGATTCTTAATTTATGAATCTGATAGGGTAAGTTAATCGGTGTAGAAAAATCTACAGGCTCATCAGAAAATAATATTTCATTAATGGCTACTTTGGGAGGGAGCGTATTTTCTTTATCTTTTGAACAATCATATCTTACCAATCCATTAGTGGTGCCGGTAAGAATAACTCCATCCTCTTGTTTTAGCACGGCATTAAAATTACAATCACCGGTAATTCCTTTTTCCTTATCCAGGATTCCAACTTCATCAGAATGAATATCGATACTACTCATACCTAAACGATGGCCTACCCACACCTTTCCTTTATCATCGGCAATTAAACTATAACAATAGTTCGATTTTAAACCG
>JASGMZ010000187.1 GCA_030156305.1 Bacteroidales bacterium
TTGAGAAGCCAGAATGCCATAATATAAATTAGCAACATTCTCTTTAAGATCGTTTTTTGAGGCTGTAAGATTTTTTTCGGCAATTTCTTTACTCAACTTAGCCATTTTTAAACCCACCCAGTACTGGCCACTAAAAATAAGCTGAGAAACCTGTACACTGGCATTGGCCTGGTCTTCCATAACAATTGTTGAAGCAGGCATCATGCTTTGCAAAGTTTGTTCAAAAATCTGACTAGCCTGATAATCCTGAAAATCTTCCATAGTCCAGTCTGGGTAATTGGCCATGGTTTGCTGTAAAGCTTGATTAATTATATCTGGATCTACATCTCCGCCACCTCCTAAGGCAAATTCAAATTCATAATTAAAATTAGTGGTATAGTCCATTGCTCCATTTACCTGTGGTAGCCCTGATCCCCGCGCCTCCTTATATTTTTGTTCGGCTAAAGCTATATCACTCTTGGCATTTAAAAAAGTTTTATTATGCTCCAATGCATATTCCTGCGCTTCCTGTAAGGTGAAAGAAAAAGATTCTTCCTGCGCAACAACAGTTCCAACTAATCCTATGGATAAAAGGAATAAGAATATTCTTTTCATAATTCAATCATTCATTTATTTTATTAACTATTTTTTAACTATTGTATTTTTTAACTATTGTATTTATTAAATATTGTATTTATTAACTATTATTTTTTTCGTTTGATTTATATTCCTCTTTGCATTTTTCAACACTATTATAAATTAATTGAATTAAATCTAAAAGTTCATTAAAAAAAACAGCATTTGCGGAAGTTTTATTTTCTTTCAATTCCAGAACATAGTTTAAAAACTTTTTCGTCTTTAAAAGTTTCTTTTCGAATTTATCGATGATAGTAAAAATATTTTTTCTGTTCAGTTGAAAGTATCGTTTACGTTCACCGGGGAGTGTGATATATTCAATATCTCCTCTGATCTCCAGGTTTCGCAAGGTTATACTTGCCGCGCTTTTGCTTATCTGCAGCTCTTCAACAATCTCATCAAAAGTAAATCGCTCTTTGTCCATGACCATTAATAAAGCCAGAATTCTCCCTGCAATAGGCTGAAAACCTTCTTTATCAAAATATATGCCAATCTCTTCTATAAGATCTTTTTGTTTTTTCAGTCTCTCTTCACTAGTCATATTCCAAAAAATATTGGTTTAAAATAAAGGTGCAAACATACTAAAGTTTTTTTAGTTTACAACTTTATAAACTAAAAAAATCAAAAAAAATCACCTGCAATAATTTTACAGGTAATTATGGACAAAAACACATGAAATTATCTTAAGGCTTAGGATAATTATTTAATAATTTTTCGGAACTGTTTAAAAGAATGTCTACATACTGGGCTCTCAGATAAACAAAAGGATCTTTGGTATTTTTCCTGGCCAGGTTACCTTTAAAGTCATCGATTTTTTCATAGCCTTTTTCGTCCATCCAGCTATTGATCTGACTGATCATTTGGCTGGCATGTTCAATTTTATTTTTATACAATGTACTCACGACCTGAACGGTATCTGCTCCAGCCAATAACAGTTTTACTACCTCTTGCCCATCAAAAATTCCGGAAGCAGCAGCCACATCAGCATTTATCTGTCCATGCAGTAATCCGGCATATCGCAAGGCTAACCGATAATCACCCTTATTGCTAAGATTAAATGGAAAAATATGCTTTTCCTCTTTGATATCAATTTCCGGTTCAAAAAGTCGGTTAAATAGTATGATACCATCTACTTTTAAATGATCCAACTGTTGGATAAAATTCAGCGGGTTGGAATAAAAAGGGCTAATCTTGACACTTAACGGAATTTTTACTGCTTTTTTAATCGATTTTACAATCTTTAACTGGTTCTCTTCTGCCTCCTTACTTGTAATTTCAAACTTTTTGGGTACATGATAAAGATTGATTTCAAGGGCATCCACACCGGTTTCTTCGATCATTTTCGCATATTCAATCCAGGTTTCTTCATAGATTGCATTTAAACTGGCAATAACAGGGATAGTAGTATTTTCTTTAACTTTTTTCAGATGCATCAGATGTTCTTTAGGGCCGGCATGCTTAATATCCGGATGAATTTTTATCATCTCGGCGTGTCGTTCATTATATGCTTCAAGCTCTTCATCAAGCTCGGCAGATTCAAGGTTTATTTGTTCCTCAAACAGAGATTTATATACAATAGCAGCAACGCCAGCTTTTTCCATAGCTTTTACCTTTTCGATACTGGCTGAAAGGTTAGAGGCACCGGCAATAATCGGATTTTTAAGTTTTAATCCTAAATAATTGGTTGATAAATCGGCCATAATTGTTGAGTTTTAATTTTTACCTTTTTTAATACAACAAGTTAACTACCCATAAGTTCATTTATCTGACAGAAAAAAATCAAATCAATAAAAAAGCAGGCTTTGTTGAGCCTGCTTTTCCTAAATTAAATATTTAACGAACTACTTTGAATAGTCATAAGCAGCTAAACGCTTATAGTTATTATATCTCCATTTAGCATCATTTTCGGCACGAACAAAAAGTTCGTCAGCTATATCCGGGAATGATTTCGAAAGCGAAGTATAACGTACTTCATTCTTCAAGAAATCCTGGAATTTACTCCAGTCTGGTTCTTTAGAATCAATAACAAAAGGATTCTTTCCTTCAGTTTCTAACAATGGATTAAATCTATAGTTATGCCAGTAACCAGATTCAACAGCTAATTTTTCTTCCAACTGAGATTTACCCATTCCTGCTCTTAACCCATGGTTAATACAAGGAGAGTAAGCAATAATCAAGGAAGGCCCGGGATATGCTTCTGCTTCTTTAATTGCTTTAAAATACTGATTTTGGCTTGCGCCCATAGCTACCTGGGCAACATACACATGTCCATAGGTCATGGCCATCATTCCCAAATCTTTTTTACGCACACGCATACCGGCAGCAGCAAATTTAGCTACAGCGCCTACAGGAGTTGATTTAGATGCCTGTCCTCCGGTATTTGAATATACTTCGGTATCCAAAACCAGAACATTTACATCTTCACCCGTAGCCAGTACATGGTCTAATCCACCATAACCGATATCATAAGCCCATCCGTCACCACCGATAATCCAAATGGATTTCTTCACAAGATATTGTTCTAATTGTAAGATATCTTTGGCTAACTGATGATTTTCTTTTTTACAAGCTTCAACCACTTTAGCAGAAGCTACTTTTGATTTCTCAGCATCTGCCATGTTTTCAATCCATTCTTTAAATACAGCTTGTGTATCTGCTGATACTTCGTTCATTGCAGCATTCATCTTTTCTGCTATTCGCCGGCGCAGTTTTTCAACCCCAACGGCCATACCATAACCATATTCGGCATTGTCTTCGAACAATGAATTAGCCCATGCTGGCCCATGTCCTTCATTATTGGCACAATATGGAGTTGATGGAGCAGAACCACCATAAATAGAAGAACAACCCGTAGCATTAGCAATCATCATTCGATCGCCAAAGAGCTGTGTGATTGTTTTGATATAAGATGTTTCTCCACAACCTGCACAAGCACCGCTAAACTCAAATAATGGCTGTGCAAACTGACTGTTTTTAACGGATTTTTCTTTAGGTAACACATGATCTTTATATCCAACCTTGTTATGCATATAATCCCACCGTTTATCTTCTTCCAGCTGAGATTCCAATGGTTTCATTTCTAATGCCTTGGTCGGAGCAGGACAAACATCCACACAATTACTACAGCCTGTACAATCAAGTACACTTACCTGTATTAGGAAATTATATTCTTTAATACCACCTTTTCCTTTCACTGTAGTTGTTCCTTCGGGAGCATTTTCTACCTCTTCGTCAGTTAATAAAAATGGACGTATAGCTGCATGAGGACAAACATATGCACATTGGTTACACTGCGTACAATTATCGGGTATCCACTCGGGAACGGTAACGGCAACACCACGTTTTTCATAAGCTGCTGTTCCTGCCGGGAAGGTTCCATCTTCACGACCTGCGAAAGCGCTAACCGGTAAATCATCTCCTTTTTGGGCATTAATAGGTTCTACAATATTTTTAATAAAATCAGGAATATCTCTATTATCCGTTTCTGCTTTCACTTCAATATTTTTCCATTCCGAAGGAATTTTTATTTCTTCTACATCACCACCTCTGTCAACAGCAGTTTTATTCATGTTTACAACATCTTCGCCTTTACGTCCAAAAGTTTTAACAATGGCTTTCTTCATTTCTTCTACTGCTTTATCATAAGGTATTACATTAGAAATTTTGAAGAAAGCAGATTGCATAATGGTATTGGTTCTATTTCCTAAACCAATTTCCGTGGCAATTTTAGTTGCATTTATGATATAACATTTGACTTCTTTTTCCGCAAGGGTTTTTTTCATTGCATCGGGAAAATGATTTTTTGTTTCTTCGGCATCCCAGATACTGTTTAACAAAAATGTGCCCCCTTTTTTAATACCTTTAAGCATATCATATTTTTGAAGATATGCAGGTACATGGCAAGCAACAAAATCAGGAGTACCTACTAAATAAGTTGAACGTATCGGTTGGTCACCAAAACGTAGGTGAGAAACGGTTATTCCACCTGATTTTTTTGAGTCGTAAGCAAAATATGCCTGTGCATATTTATCGGTACTATCGCCTATGATTTTAATAGAGTTTTTGTTAGCCCCAACGGTACCATCAGAACCTAAGCCGTAAAATTTAGCTTCGAAAGTTCCTTCAGGAACAACGCTTACATCGGGTAATATGGGCAAAGAAGTAAATTTAACGTCATCAACAATACCTAAAGTAAAATGATTTTTAGGTTCGGGCAGTTTTAAATTATCATAAACCGACATGATATGTGCCGGAGTAGTATCTTTTGAGCTCAATCCATATCGGCCACCTACCACTATGGGAGCATTTTCTTTTTTATAGAATAATTCTCTGATATCCATGTATAATGGTTCACCGTTTGCTCCGTTTTCTTTGGTACGGTCTAAAACAGCAATTCTTTTTACCGTTTTAGGTAACACTTTCATGAAATATTTTTCAGAAAATGGACGATATAAATGAACCGATATTAAACCCACTTTTTCGCCCTGAGCTATTTTATAATCAACTACTTCTTTAATGGTTGAAGTAACAGATCCCATGGCAACAATAATATTCTCTGCATCTTCAGCTCCATAATACGTAAATGGGTGATACTCACGTCCGGTTAGTTTGGTTATTTCCTGCATATATTCATCAACGATATCGGGAACAGGATCATAAAATTTACTGGCTGCTTCGCGAGCCTGGAAATAAATATCCGGATTTTGAGCGGTACCTCTGGTTACAGGATGCTCAGGATTTAAAGCATTATCTCTAAAACGTTGCAATGCATCAAAATCAATAAATTTAGCCAAATCATCATTCTCGAAATATTCAACCTTTTGGATTTCATGAGATGTTCTAAAACCATCAAAGAAATGAAGAAAAGGGATTCGGGTTTTAATAGAAGCCAAATGAGCTACACCGGCAATATCCATAATTTCCTGCACACTTCCTGTAGCCAACATGGCAAATCCTGTGTGGCGGGTACTCATAACATCGCTATGATCACCAAAAATGGATAATGCATGAGCAGCTAAGCTGCGTGCACTTACATGAAATACACCGGGTAATAATTCGCCGGAAATTTTATACATGTTTGGTATCATTAGTAACAATCCCTGTGAGGCGGTGAAAGTAGAGGTTAAGGCCCCTGATTGCAGTGAACCATGAACAGCACCTGAAGCACCACCTTCGGATTGCATTTCGGTAACTTGTACCTGATCGCCAAAAATATTTTTTCTTCCATGAGACGCCCACTCATCAACATATTCTGCCATAGTTGATGAGGGTGTAATTGGGTAAATCGCTGCAACTTCACTAAACATATAAGCTACATGAGCCGCTGCATAGTTACCATCGCAG
>JASGMZ010000188.1 GCA_030156305.1 Bacteroidales bacterium
GCAGGCAGGAAATGAAGCAATCTCTTGATATTAAAACAGATTGCTTCGTCGTTCCTCCTCGCAATGACGTGGTAAAAAGTTTAGTTTATAACCATTTGTAGTATAACACCATTGTCGTTGAAACATCCATGCACTGAAGTTCACAAAAAGGAATGAATATAGCCTTAAAAAAGAACATTACACTTATCAAGATAAGAAAAAATTCTTTATCTTAATTTATAGAAGTCCCCTAAAATTTTGCCGTTAGCTTAAAATTAAACCTGCGGGAGGTAAGATAATTGGGCACAGCATATTGGCTTGCTTGTCCGGTTTGATTACCAACCGTTTTAATCCACATATACGATATCGTATTATTGATATCTAAAAGATTAAAGATTTCAAAACTTAACCACATATCCTTAAAAACATTTAAGATATTTCCTTTATTAAATTCTTTTGATTCGCTGATTAAAACTTTTGAAAAACCAATATCAACCCGTTTGTAGGGTTTCATTCTAAAAACCTGGTCGTACCGGTCTTTATTGGGAGAAGTAAACGGAAGCCTGCTCCCATAATGTAAACTCAGGTTCATTTTATAGGATGGGTTCATGGGCAGGTAATCCTGAAAGAAAAGGCTTACGTTAAACAGCTGATCGGTAGGCCGTGGATAATAACCGGGTTCAATTTTATCTCCATCAATATTATAATAAAAATCTCCATCAATATCTTCCTGGGTTTGCATAAGCGATAAACTTGCCCACGATTCGATTCCTTTTACAAACTCCCCGTTAATTTTCATATCCAATCCTACGGCATAACCATGGGCCATATTCTGTGCCGAATAATCGATATGTACATTATCAATTTTATACGGTATTAAATCATTTAAAATTTTATAGTATACTTCAGTAGTAAGCTTAAAAGGCCTTTCCCAGGCTAAAAAATGGTAATCATTCCCTAACACAAAATGTATAGATTTTTGAGATTTTATGTCTGGATTAATTGTGCCCTCATAATTTTTAATCTCTTTGTAAAAAGGAGGTTGATAATAAAAACCGGAGGCAAAACGGAAAATCATATCTTTTTCCCAATCGGGTTTGTAAGAAACCGATAATCTTGGGGTGACAATAAACTCCCGGTTAAAATCCCAATACTGAAAACGGACACCCCCATTAATAAACAATTCTGCATTATTCATTAATTTATGCTGGTAAGTATCCTGAATGTAGCCGGCCAGGCGGTTTGTATGAAGTGTATTTTTTGCATGAGCTGTCTCGTATAATTCAATCGATTCGCCATTGTAGGGTAACGAATATCCTGCTGAATCGAGCATCTTCCACTGGTTTATTTTATCGTCAATTAATTCAACATTATATTTTAATCCCCACCGTAATTTATGGTTTCCTTTGTAATATCCGCCTTTAAAAGCTGTTGAATACACATTAGCTGTAAGATAATTCCGGGCATGATTTAAAAAGGTACCGATACCTATATTCATAATACTGTCGCCATACGTTTCAGAGCCAATCGTATTGTCCAGTTCATTTAAATAGTACTGTCCTAAAATGTCATAAGTTTCCTGCTCAAGCGTTTGGAAAGCTGACAAAATAAGTTTTAGGGATAAATTTTCATTAGGATGATAATTGGCTGTAAAAGCTCCCAGGTATGTTTCAAATTTATCCAATTCGTTTCCATCGTAATAAATACGTAAGCTTAATGCATTATCAATGGTTCCAAAAGATGTTTCACGGCTTTCGGGCATAAACCGATAGCTGTTTAAGGCATAGTTGCCTAAAAAATCAAAATCTAAGTATCGATTTACTTTATAGGTAAAATAAGCTTGTAGATCATAAAACTGAGGGTTATAATTTCCTTCCGTCTCCAGTGTATTTAAAATATATTTTGATGTTTTATAGCGAAATCCTGTATTGTATGTAAATTTCCCATTTTTAGAAATATCTTCTACATGGGCACTCCCGCCCAATAAACTCATAGAAACTGTTCCGGAAAATTCTACCGGTTTATTATACCGGATATCCAAAACCGATGACATTTTATCACCAAATCGGGTTTCAAACCCTCCGGATGAAAATTGAATGGAAGAAACCATATCAGAATTCAGGAAACTCATTCCTTCCTGTTGGCCAGAACGTATTAAAAGAGGCCTGTAAATTTCAATATCATTTACATAAACCAGGTTTTCGTCGTAGTTCCCTCCACGTACAGAATATTGTGAACTCAACTCTGTATTCGAAGAAACTCCCGGCAAAGTTTTAATAATAGATTCTAAATTACCAGATATATCAGGATTTAATTGAATATCTTTCATTTCAATTTTTACGAGGTTATTTTCCGGAGACATTTCGCCAACAATAGCAACTTCATCAATATCACTCACTAAAATATTGAGTACAATATTTAATTCTTTTATTGTATCTTTTTCATAGTTTATTTTAAACTCACGTGTTTCAAAACCAATACAACTAACCTGAATTAGCACATCACGATGGGCAGGAATAGTTAAAAGATAAGAGCCATCTTTTTGAGAAATAACACCGGTATTATTTGACATATTGCGGATGTGTGCTTCGCTTACAGGATTTCCTTCAGGATCTAATATTTTTCCTTTAAGTTCAACTAAATTTTGCGCATCCACATGCCACGATAAAATAAATAGTATAAAAAAAATTATATTTTTTATTAGAGGTTTTATCATTTTCTCGTTCATCAATCAGAATAATAACCTGTAAAAACAGAATTTATTTCGTTTTAACCCAAAGAAAAAATTTTCTGTTAAGCTCGTGCAAAATATTATTCGTTTATTATTAAAATAATTTCTAATTTTATTTTTTAGAAAAATACAAAAATAAGCACAATGATTGAGCAAAAAGAAATTATTTTACCTGCATTTAAACGAGGATATCATATTATTACCAATTATATTACACAACATCTCGGGCAATTGCCCGAAAAAGGCCTTTTACATCTTTTTATCAAACACACATCAGCAGCATTAACCATCAATGAAAATGCAGACCCTTCGGTAACTGTTGATTTTGAAAATTTTATGAATCATTTAATCCCTGATGGAGATGCAATTTATTCACATACAATGGAAGGGCCTGATGATATGGCTGCTCATCTAAAATCATCTGCTTTTGGGCAATCGTTAACCATACCCATTACCAACTACAGGTTAAATCTTGGCACCTGGCAGGGAATTTATTTATGTGAATTCAGAAACCATGCAAGCAGCAGGAAAGTTGTACTTACCATTTATTCTTAAAAAACATGTTTTACACAATCAATTTATTGTTGGTGTGTTTTTAAATTAGTGTTACCTTTGTTGTACCAAAAAAATTGAATCAAAAAACAAATTAATTTGAAAATTAATAAAGTAATATATTACTACGTTATTGCTATTCAGGTAGGTTACCTAAAACGTTTTGGGGGACTATAGTATTTCCTATCCCCTATTCAGATTTTTATAAATCAATAAATTTTTCTAACTTATCATCTTTAAATAGTTAAAAGATTAAAAACATAAATAATTATACTATGCAAAAATTACTATTATTAGGAGACGAAGCGATTGCTCAGGGAGCACTTGATGGCGGGATATCCGGTATTTATGCTTACCCGGGGACACCGTCAACAGAAATCACAGAATATGTTCAGGCATCAAAATATGCTGAGGAGAATAATATTCATAGCACCTGGTCAGCCAATGAAAAAACAGCTATGGAAGCTGCATTAGGAATGTCGTATGCAGGAAAGCGAGCCATGGTTTGTATGAAACATGTAGGATTAAATGTTGCTGCTGATGCCTTTATAAACTCAGCTATCACAGGTGTTAATGGAGGATTAATTGTTGTTGCAGCTGATGATCCTTCGATGCACTCATCGCAAAACGAGCAAGATTCAAGGTTCTATGGTAAATTTGCCATGATACCTATTCTCGAACCTGTTAGTCAGCAAGAAGCTTACGAAATGGCTTACCATGGTTTCGAGTTATCGGAAAAATACAAACTTCCGGTATTATTAAGAATTACAACACGTTTAGCACACTCGCGTGCAGGTGTGCAAACCCTGGCACAAAAAGCACAAAATAACAACTCATTACCCTCAGACCTTCGACAGTTTGTGCTTTTGCCAGCTATAGCAAAGAAAAATTATAAGAAATTAATCGGAATGCAAGCAGGGATTGAAGTTGCTTCAGAAGAATCAGCATTTAATCAATACATTGATGGAAAAGACCATCGTTTGGGAATAATTACAACAGGTATTGCTTATAATTATGTAATGGAGAACTTCCAGAATAAAGAACTTTCTCATCCGGTACTAAAAATCGGACAGTATCCTATTCCACGAAAGCAAGTGATGAAAATTGTTAACGAGTGCGAAAAAGTGCTTGTTATCGAAGAAGGTTACCCAGTTGTTGAAGAGATGCTAAAAGGTTATCAGGAAGCCGGGACACCAGTTACCGGAAAACTCGACGGTACTTTGCCACGCGATGGTGAATTGAATCCAAATATTGTAGCCACTGCTTTAGGTTTAGAAACCGTAACTGACGAATCGATTCCTGAATTAGTAAAAAACCGTCCACCATCCTTGTGTGTAGGATGTGGCCATATTGAAGCATACAATGCGCTAAATCAAGCATTGGCTGATTATAGCGAAGGACGGGTTTTTTCTGATATCGGATGCTATACTTTAGGCGCGTTACCTCCACACAACGCCATCAATTCATGTGTTGATATGGGTGCTTCCATTACCATGGCTAAAGGAGCTGCCGATGCCGGAATGGTACCCTCTGTTGCTGTTATTGGAGACTCAACATTTACTCACTCGGGAATTACCGGCTTAATTGATTGTGTAAGCGAAAAATCACCGGTAACGATCATTATTTCTGATAATTTCACTACAGCTATGACTGGAGGCCAGGATTCAAAAGCCTTAGGTAAAATTGAAGATATTTGTAAAGGTGTGGGTGTTGAGCCCGAACATATCAGAGTATTCAGGCCTACCAAGAAAAATTTAGATGAAATGATAGAAATCATGAAAGAAGAACTGGCTTACAACGGAGTATCCGTAATTGTACCACGAAGACAATGTATTCAAACCATGAAAAATAAAAAGCTTGCAAAAAAGCTTGTTCAGTTAAATTTAAAATAAACTACCATTTGTAGATTTTATTCATTGCAAAAAAATTAAACTATGAAAACAGATATCGTTTTAGCAGGAGTTGGTGGACAGGGAATATTATCCATAGCTGCAACCATTGGTATGGCAGCCTTACATAATGATCTTTACATAAAACAAGCCGAGGTGCATGGAATGAGCCAGCGTGGCGGTGCCGTTCAGTCGCATATGCGCATTTCTGACAAAGAAATTGCTTCGGACTTAATTCCAATGGGCGCAGCAGATATTATTCTTTCGGTAGAACCGATGGAGTCGTTAAGATACCTTCCTTTTTTATCCAACGATGGGTGGTTGGTTACGAATATTACTCCATTTGTAAATATTCCTGATTACCCGGAGAAAGAAACAATTTTAAACGAGATCAAAAAACGTAAAAATCATATTGCGATTGATGCCGACAGCATAGCAGCAGAAATTGGTTCTAAACGTTCATCAAACATCGTAATGCTGGGTGCGGCAAGTCCGTTTTTTAATATTCCTTTTGAAAGTTTCGAAGAAGGAATTCGTAAAATCTTTGGCCGTAAAGGCGAAGATATTGTCAATGTAAATTTAAAAGCCCTTAGTGCAGGAAGAGAATTTGCTGAGAAAAACAGATAATATCAAATAATAAAAAAGCCGATTTTCAAAAAAATCGGCTTTTTTATTATATACTGTGAGCGGGCATAATCTGAGCTTTTATTTCTTATTCGTCATTGCGAATGCCGTGCCTGCCGGCAGGCAGGAAATGAAGCAATCTCTTGATA
>JASGMZ010000012.1 GCA_030156305.1 Bacteroidales bacterium
ATCAAGAGATTGCTTCATTTCCTGCCTGCCGGCAGGCACGGCATTCGCAATGACGAATAAGAAATAAAAGCTCAGATTATGCCCGCTCACAGTATATATTTTGGGGTGAAATTCTGTGATTTTACCTCAAAAGAAAAGGCAAATATGGCCACTGCCATGTAGATGTTCGATATAAGGCTTTTGTCAATTATTAAAAAAATAGTTTTCTATTCATAAAACGTAAAAAGTTACTGAAATATTTTTTGTGTATTTCAGGTTTCGAGTTCCGTGTTTCGGATTTCGGGTTTCGTGTTGGGATTAGGATTCCTGGGTGTTTTGTTGGTTTTTTGGTTTTATTCTTTCTTCATACATTTTTTCGGATAGTTGAACCCTGCCGGTGTTTTCTATTGTTTTCAATACAATATCTTTGACATTACTGTCTGCATTTTCTACTTTTTTATAAAGTTGATTCATTAAGTTGTCCTGGTCTTTTATTTTTTCCTGTAATGTTTTTATTCTTTCGTCTTTGAGTTTGTTTTCGCCTTCATATTCTTTTTGAAGCATTTCTTTTTCATGTTTGAATTGTGTGGTAAGGTTTTCACGTGTTTCTTTTTCTTTTTGATTAACTGCTTCGGTCAACTCCTCGGGGAATTGCTCTACCTTTTGTCTTAATTCTTTTAATTCATTTTCTTTTTCTTTAATAGCTGTTTCACGTTCTACCATATCTTTTTCAAACGCTTCTTTTTTCTCTTTTAGTTCTTTTTCCTGTTTGGCCTTTTTTTCATTATAATCGTCTTCATCCTTTTTACGCTGAAGGTCTCGTTGATATTTATATTCTTCTTCTTCACGCTTTCGTTCTTTATCAATCCGCTGTTTTTCTTCTTTCAGCGTTTCTTCTGTTTGTTGTTTTTCTTTTTCCCATTCTTTACGTTTTTCCTCAATTTCTTTTTGCAGGGTTTCTTTCTTTTCGTTGTGTGCAGCTATTAATGCGGCCAATGAATCTGCTTCGGCTTTAATGTCATACACATTCTGAAGGTTATCTTTTTCAATTTGCACAGCTTCCCGGATTTCAGATAACTTTTTCTGTTCCTGAATGAGAGATTCTTCTGTTTTATCAAGTGATTGACTGAGGTTTATTTTTAATTGTGCAATGTCCTGCATTATTTTATCAGGGGTTTTCTTTATGGCCTCTGTTACTTGTTGAGCCTTTTGTTTTTCTTGTTGGTCTTGTTCGGGTTTTTGTTGATTTTGTTCTTCCAATTGTTTTTTTAAACTTTCATAGGCTTCAAGGATTTCTTTTTTAGTATTGCTGCTGTTAATTTTATCAGGCATAATGTTGATTTTTTAAGTTTTGTATAAAATTACAAAATATCGTTTCATAGAAAAATATATTAGGAGAAAATTTTGCCCCGGGTTCTGTCTTCTTTTACGCCAAGTATTGAGTTGTATCCTTCTTTATTCACTGAGTCACCTCTGCGGGTATAGATGCACGTGGCATCAATCATCAGGATTGGATAATAGGGCTCTAAAGGCCGGCGCAACCATTGCTGTCCCTCATCACGGGCAAAATCAAAGATCCGGCTTACCTGGGTTGTGCTGTATTTTTTTCATAAATATCTCCAAACAACTCACCCACTTGAGCGATAGTTAAGCCTGCACCATAAAGATTAAAGGCTATCTGACGGGCTTCTTCCTCCTGATTGCGTAACAAACTTAGGATTAGAGGATAAAAGTTACCATGACGCGTGCGTGGAACCTGGTGCTCTAAGATTTTAACCCGGCCTATGCTTTTGCGCGGACGATAACCATTACTCTTATCTCCGGCCTCTTTTTTACACTCCTCACGCTCGGCTCACATCAAGGCTTCCAAACTTAATTTTAGTACTTCTTCAAATCCGTTTTCTTTAGCTGCCACTTCTGACAAAATTTTTGTAATTTGCTCCTGTGTAAAGTGGAGTTTTTCATGGCTTAATGTTTTTTGTTTCCAAATTCAAATGTAGAAAAAGCTCACTTTACACACTTTTTTGGGACAGTATCGGTTTTTAAACTAATGTAATATTTATTTTTTTTTTGTAGTTTAGTGTTTTTCTGTCCCATCCTGCTATCTACTTATCACTATTCAGTAGATAAAACGGCAGAATGGTCTGTCAGTTTTGTAGTAAAAAATATTAAAAAAAAATAACTGAAATTATGTTTACTGAAAAAGATAAAAAACAAATCGAAAAACAGGGTTTATCGATAAAAGAAGTTAAAAAACAATTGGAACGATTTAATCAGGGTTTCCCTTATTTGCATCTTATAAAACCTGCTACTATTTCAGATGGTATTGTTCAACTCGATGAAGCTGAAATTAAGGCTTATGCCAAATTGTACGATGACTCCAAACCCGATGCATTAAAGTTTGTGCCAGCATCCGGAGCTGCATCGCGGATGTTTAAATTTTTGTTTGAATTTTACAGTCAGGCAAAAAATCAATATGAATCATTAGACAAAATTGAAAATGATGAGGTAAAAAAGTTTTTCAGGGAAATTAAAAAGTTTGCTTTTTATGATGAGTTAAAAGCAACACTTCAATCTGCTGGATATGATATGAATAAGCTTTTAAAAAATGGAGAATACAAAATCATCCTACATTATTTTTTAACCGAAGAGGGTTTGAACTATGGAGCTAAACCAAAGGCTGTACTTTTATTTCATCAAGAGGAACAGAAGATAAAAACTGCTTTTGAAGAGCATTTAATAGAAGGAGCAGCGTATGCTAAAAATAACAATGGTAAAGTAAAAATTCATTTTACTATTTCACCTGAGCATGCTAAAATGTTTGATGAGCTGTTGGAAAGGGTAAAGAATGAATATGAGCAAAAATTAAATGTTCAATTTGAAATTACTTTTTCGCAGCAAAAACCTTCGACCGATACCATAGCGGTTGATTTAGATAACAACCTGTTTAGAAATGATGATGAAACTTTGCTTTTCCGTCCGGGTGGGCACGGAGCCTTGATTGAAAATCTTAATGACCTGGCTTCTGATATTATTTTTATTAAAAATATTGATAATGTAGTTCCTGACCGGCTTAAAGAAGAAACGATAAGATATAAAAAAGCGCTGGCTGGTATTTTGTTATCCATCCGTGAGAAAATTTTTCGGTATTTAGAAAAATTAGAATCTGATGTGGTTTTACAAAATACGATGGATGAAATAATTGAATTTATACAGCTTGATTTGTGTTACCGTTTTAAACTGAGAAAAGGTGATGATAAAAAAAATATCCTTTTTAATATTTTAAACCGTCCGATTCGGGTTTGTGGTATGGTAAAAAATGAAGGTGAACCGGGAGGTGGCCCATTCTGGATAAAACATCCGGATAATCATGCTGATTTACAAATTGTTGAAACTTCACAAATTAACCAGAATGATTCCGGGCAGATTGATATTTTAAAACAATCGACCCATTTTAATCCGGTAGATTTGGTCTGCTGCATTAATGATTATAATGGAGAAAAGTTTAATCTACTCCAATACAGAGATCCTGAAACAGGGTTTATTTCTAAAAAATCGAAAGACGGGCGAGAATTAAAAGCGCAGGAACTACCGGGGCTTTGGAACGGAGCAATGGCCAACTGGAATACCGTTTTTGTTGAAGTTCCTGGTATTACCTTTAATCCGGTAAAAACGGTAAATGATTTGTTAAGGCCAGAACATCAATAATTAATGGTTAACGTATTTTCCCCGACTGGCTTAATAAGGACCAACCCGAAAGCCAGTCATCACCTTCGGGAGCAAAGGCCCCTTTGTAGTTTACCGAATTAAACCATTCATTCGGGTAGGGTGCCAGGTTAGTTGTTACATTGCCTTTAGGTATAAGATCATAATCCGTCTCAGTAATTTCTATTAGTGGATCGATAATTTGATTTTCACCCTCTAAAAAATAGTTTTGCAGCACAGCCTGTTCTTCTGTTATATCATCAGATGTTTTGGTGAAAATTGAGAAGATGGTTTCCTGGTTATTATTTTCGATATCATAAAAAATATTGTTTTCTATTTTAAGATTTCCGGATATAAATTGGTAGTAGCTGTCGTTAAAACCGGTAACATACTCAACAAAAACACCCTGAGTTTGATTCAAAAAAATAGAATTGTAATATTCCCCTCCGGAATTATCGGAGAAAGTCATTAACTCGGCTGTACTAAGACTTCCATTTCCAATATAGGTAGCATTATAAATTTTTGGTATCGAAAGAGGTACTCCCCAAACAGGATTGGTTCCTCCATCGTGTTCAGCAAGATGATCTCCCAATGAAGGAGCTTGTAAAGCTAAATAAAATTGACCTTTGCCACGATAGCCCTGGTCGAAATCGAACGCATCATCGCCACAAAAAGCGGATACCAGAAACCTGCAATTTACCGTCCCTCCAAAAAACTCAAATCCATCATCTTCGTTGGAAATAACCTCAACATATTCGATGGTTGTTCCGGAGCCGACTCCGCCCAACGTAAGCCCGTTTATTTCGTTTCCATCTCCAATGTTGGTGCCTCCATGCCTTATAGAAACATATTTTAGTATCCCCGAATTGTCGTCATTTTTATTTCCTCCATAAATTCCTCTTGATTCAGAAATGGGAATTCCTTCTATTCTTGCTTCATTATATTCAGTATTTAATTCAGCATTGCCCAGAATGATGATGCCACCCCACAAACCTCTAGCCTCGAGTGGGACAGAGCCTTTCAAATCATCATCTTCTACAGTAAAAATAATAGGTTCATCTTTGGTTCCCCGGGCAATAATTTTCCCACCCCGGGCAATAATTAATGCGGATGCATTTTCTCCTTGTCCTGTTTTTGCTCTGATAACAGTTCCGGGTTCTATGGTTAAGGTTTGCCCTGGATTTACAAATACAAATCCATCCAATATATAGTTTTTATCTTTTGTCCAGGTTATTGTTCCTGTACCACTACCATTATCATATAAAAGAGTATTTTCATCAATGATAATATCACTTTTACGACAGCTACTCATCAGTATAAATATAGCAATTATGGATAATAATATCTTGTTCATCATTCCTCCATTTATTAAAATTTATATTCCAGATTTAGATAAAAATACGATTCGTTTTCCAGGTTTTTTGGGTAAGGGTACCAATCCTGATAGTTGACTGCAATTTTTATATTTTTGATTGGACTGTACTGAATGCCTGTAATAATAGCACTTCCATCGTGGATAATATTCCAGCTATGGGGGTCTCCGCTTAAGGTGTTTGACCATAATTTATCGAAGCGTCCATACAGCTCGAATTTTTTGTTGATGTTAACCAATGTATATCCCGAAAAACCATTTTGATCACGGTTTTTTCTAAATCCTGAATTTGCTTGATAATTATACTCTGCTCCAATTTTAGCTTTATCTTTAAATTGATATCCAATAAATGAAGACCAGGTAGTTTGAATTTCGTCATCCTCAATATAATCGGCATATAAGCGTATGGTTAAGTCTTTTATGGGTGTTAAAGAAATTCCTAATGCACTTTTATAAGTATTGTCTGTTTGGAGCTGATTATACCCTTCTCCATTCATAACACTGAAATCAGCTTTAATAAATTTATTAATTACATAAGAAACAGAAGCTCCTATATCGGCACTACTACCAAATTTATGCTGATCCTGGAATGATTTGTAAATGTAGCGGTATCCCCAAAATTTTTCTTGTACTTTAAATTGATATAAATCGATTAATCCCGCATGAATAGTTAATTTGTGATAGTTATAAATTAATTCTGCATTTTTAAAATAGGCATAGCGTTTTAAAATATCATACTCTGAGATATGTTCGGGACTGCCAATATCTAATTTAATATTTATGGAATAATTGCTGGAAAGATGGTAAGTATATCCCATGTAAGCTCGTTGAACCTCAAACGCTGATTCGTTTGGTGCATTTAGTTGATAATGAAAATTGCTATATACCGTTCCATAAAAAAATCCTGATGGGATGAATTTTCCTGATTCTTGTGAGAATAAAAAATTAGAAAATAGTAAAAGAATACCCAAGAAGAGTATTTTTCTTTTTTGTATGCTGCTCATTGCTTTTAAGGGTTAAAAAATTTTGCTTGCAATTATACAGATTCTAAAAATACATAATATTAATTTAATGTTAAATTAACAGTGGCGTAAAGATTTTTAATTTGTATGCAAGTGTTGCAGGGATTGATTTATTAGCGTGTTATTAAGTACAATAACAAATCTTGCACAAGCAATTTTACAAACACGGAATTGCCAGAAATCCTGATAAAAATAATTAGGGTGGATAACATAAGCCACTAGAACCGAGTTAAATTGTCGGTTAATAATAAAAACCAACGGGTTAACCCGTTGGATGCTGAATATGAAAGGAATAAGAGTACCTCAGGCATCCAATATTTATAAATAATTTTACAAGAATTTAACCGGTGATTCCTGAGGAATAAAATAAGCATGCCTGATTAAACCACAAGCCGCTCCAGGCGGATCAGCGGATTGTATTTATTTTAATTCATCCAACACTTTTTTCATCCGTTTCAGTGCTTCTCTAAGCTGGCCGTCAGAAGTAGCGTATGAAAACCGAATGTAGTTAGGAGAACCAAATGCGTCGCCTGGTACGGTTGCTACATGGGCTTTTTCTAAAATATAAATGCATAAATCCATCGCATTTTCAATGGTACGGTTGCCATCGGTTTTACCAAAATAGTAGCTGGCTTCGGGAAACAGATAAAATGCTCCCTGAGGAACATTGTTTTTTAATCCTTTGATATCTTTCATCAACTCAATAACCAAATCACGCCGACGTTTGAATGCATCCACCATTTCGGTAATGCATGAGCTGTCGGAGTTTAATGCTGCAATAGATGCCATTTGAGAAATAGATGATGCTCCTGAAGTCATTTGCCCCTGGATTTTGTTACAAGCTTTGGCAAGCCATTTAGGAGCAGCAATATAACCAATTCGCCAACCGGTCATAGCATAGCCTTTGGATACGCCATTAATAATAATCACTTTATCGCGGATAAAATCGAACTGGGCAATGCTTTCGTGTTTTCCAACAAAGTTGATATGTTCGTAAATCTCATCCGAAAGAATGTAAATATCCTGTTCTGCTGCATCAATAACCTCAGCAATAGCTTTTAATTCATCACGAGAATAGACACTTCCACTGGGATTGGATGGCGAGCACAAAAATAATGCTTTTGTTTTGGGGGTAATGGCTTTCTTTAATTGCTCAGGTGTAATTTTAAAATCATTTTCAATACCGGCTTCAATGACCACATTTTTACCTTCGGCCAGTTTTACCAACTCTACATAACTTACCCAGTAGGGAGCAGGAACTATCACCTCGTCATCTTTATTTACAATTGATAAAATTACATTAGCTAAAGAATGTTTGGCTCCGTTGGAAACAATAATCTGATCTTTATCGTAATCCAGATTATTTTCTCTTTTTAACTTATCTGAAATGGCCTGTAACAATTCCGGATAGCCAGGAACCGGAGCATAATGACTATAGTTCTCGTTTATGGCTTTTATAGCAGCATCTTTAATATGTTGTGGAGTATTGAAATCGGGTTCACCAACACTCAGGTTAATTACATCGAAACCTTTTGCTTTTAAATCACGGCTTTTCTGACTCATGGCCAGGGTTTGCGATACAGCTAAACTTGCTACTCTTTGTGATACGTTTTCCATAAAAAAATTTATTAATAGGAGAAATTTATAAACTTCAATGTAAATGCAATATTTTTACTAAATTTGATTTTTATGTGTATTGCAAAGATAAAATATTTAAAGGTTTTTATTTGTGTTGTATAACAACATTAATGAAAATCATAAATGATTAAAAGAATAAACAGGATGACGACTATACTTGAAATTTTGAAATATATTCTTCCGGCAATTATTGTTTTGTTAGCAAGTTGGTTAGTGCTTAAACAAATGATAAAAAACGAACAGGAAAAACGCAATTATGAAATAATCTCCAAAAATCAGCAAATTATAACACCAATAAGGTTGCAGGCTTATGAACGATTCACCCTTTTGCTTGAACGGATATCGCCTGAGTCGTTAATTATGCGGTTAAACAAACCCAACATGCGAGCAAAACAATTACAAACTGAAATTTTAAATGCCATTCGTTCTGAATTCGATCATAATGTTTCTCAGCAAATCTATATATCAACCCAAGCCTGGGAATTAATTAAAAATGCCAAATCAACGATTGTTCAAATAGTGAATAGTTGTTACAATAAAGTAAAACCGGATTCATCGGCTTTTGAATTAAGTAAGATGATATTAGAAGAATTGATGAAATACGAAAAATCACCGGTAAGCCTTGCCTTAGAATTTTTAAAAGCTGAAGCAAGGAAACTTTTTTAAAACTATCTTAAAATTTTTCGAACAAAAGCAACGGTAAAGTACGACATTAGAAATAGCCCCACAAATCCTTCCAATCCTGAAATCCATCGGAATATGCCTGAAGGGTAATAATCTCCATATCCAATGGTTAAGAATGTTATAGCACTATGATAGAAGGATACAGTAACAGGCCCTAACTTATCCGGATCTCCGAGCGAAGAAACAATTTTTGTATTCACAAAAAATGGAACAATCAAATAAACCAAAGAGAAAAAAATATAACTAAACATCATGCTGGTTAAAACTCGTAATGGATTTGTTGCGTATAATCCAACCTTGTCGAACACAATCCATTGAAAAAAATAGGAGGGGTATTGCCAAATACGGCTTAAAGAATTTTTCTTAATTGCTTCTTGTAAATCGGCTTTTAATTCATTTCGTTTAAACTCAACATAAGCCTTATCTTCATCAACATACTGGCCTGTATTGTTAAAATTTTCTTTTAAAATTCTGAATTGTTCTGCAATTTCTCTGTGCGAAGTATTTTTTTGTGAATAAATTAATTGTTTAACATGATTGATATTCCAGTCAATATAAATTCTGCCGATTAGTCGCATCCCGGAAAAATTGATGGTATCAATATTTAATAAAAAATCGTATGGTTTTATATCTATAATATCGCGAGCTACAGTATCAGATAAATCAATAAAGGGGCATTTGGCTAAACGCAAGTCAACATAATAATCTAAATGACAGGATTTAAGCGACAGTTCCATGATATTGGATTGGCTAAAACTTAAATTTCCTTTGCCAAAATCAGCGTTATCTAAAAAGAGTAAAGTATTTTGAAATTCAATTTTTTCGAAAGATACATTGCCATCTCCCCATTGTGTTCTTCGGAAAGTTACTTTCCCTCCTTTATGCTGAGCTGCTTCAAATGATTTTTCTCCGCAACCGAAAATTGCTCTGTTAAAACTTACTTTAGCATCACTAAATTCGATAGTTCTGAAATCAACTTTCCCATCGCCAAATTCAGTGCGTTCAAAAATTAATTCTTTGCAATGAAAGCGGGCAAAATGAAAATTAATTTTCCCATATCCAAACCGTGCTACTTTAAAGGAAACTCTTCTTGATTCAAAAAGTGTATTAACAAAAGAAACATCACCTTCGTTAAATTCTGTATTTACAAATAACACATCGGCTTTTCCAAAATATGCATCCTGAAAATTTTTATGTCCGGGGCCAAACCATGAATTTTTAAAATTTATTTCTCCATCACCAAAAAGTACATTGGTAAAATCGATATTCCCATCATTAAAATAAGTATAACTAAAATTTATACCTCCATGATTGAATTTAGCCGATTGAAAAGTGACAGCACCATTAAGAAAGTGAGCATTTTCAAAGGTTTTGTAATCTTCATCAAATTCGGCAAAGGAAAAATCAGTTGCTATACGCGAATCAAAAAAAGTATTATACGCTGAAAACTGGTGTAATTTTATATAAGTTTTTTTTTCGATATTTCGACTTTCGCGGTAATCCGATAAAGAAAAATTTTCGATGTAACAATGATCAAGGTTTATAGATTTTTTCTCGTCGATTAAGTGATATATTTCCTCTTTGTCAACATAAGCCAACTCTATATATGCAATTTCTTTTTTATTTGCATCAAGAAACGAAATCGTTGCAGTGTTGTCTGATTTTTCTGCTCCTCCCGTTTCAAATGGCGTATTTTTTATTTTTATTTTATAGTTAAAATAATCTTTAATCATAAGCCTGAAGTATCATTATTAACATCAAATATACTAAAAAATCCCTATATTAACTGTTACTAAGCTAATTTATAGGGATTAAAAAGATTTAATTTTATTATTATTATTATTTATTCCAATCCTAAAGCTTGCATCATTTTATGGAAAACATCTGTATTTTCATAGATTCCTGTAAATTCTTCAGCTCCTGGCCCATAAGCAAACACCGGTACCATATCGGCGGTATGATAATCGGTTGAAAAATTTACCTCAATCGTTTTATTATTTATATTACCACCAACAAGTGTTAAGCCACCTGTTTCGTGGTCTGCAGTAACAATGACTAATGTTTCACCATCTTTTTCTGCAAATTCGAGTGCTTTGCCAATGGCACGGTCAAAATCTAATAACTCGGTAATGATGTAATCGATATCATTATCGTGGCCGCCCCAATCGATTTGTGAACCTTCAACCATCATAAAAAATCCATTTTTATTTTGGCTTACCATTTCGATAGCTTTTTCGGTTGCTTTGGGCAGCATATCACCACGTCCGTTACGATATTCAGGGTTATGTTTTTCGGCTGTGAATACAGCAAATTTCTGAAAATCAACCAAATTGATATCTTCAATAGCTGTGGCAACCTGGTAATCTTTACTTTTTAATGAATCGATTAGATTAAGCCCGTCTTCTCGATCTTCAAAATTTTTTTTACCCCCACCAATAAAAATATCAATATCGGTTTTTAAGAAATCAAGGGCAATTTCCTGGTAATTATATCTGCTGATATTATTGGCGATAAAAGCTGCCGGTGTGGCATGTAAAATAGAGCTTGTTGAAACAAGGCCGGTGGATAAACCATCCTCTTCGGCATATTTTAGAATAGATTTAAAGTGATTTCCCAATGAATCGCATCCGATAAGTCCGTTTTTTGTTTTTTTACCTGTTGCAAGAGCTGTTCCCGCTGCTCCCGAGTCGGTTATATAATCGGATGCAGAGTAAGTTTTCTGTAATCCGGTGTATTTAAAACTTTCTATGTTAAGTGGAGTTTCCGATACCGTCATGGCGGAATATATATGAGTTACACCCATTCCGTCGCCAATAAATAAGATTACATTTTTTGCTTTTTTATCCGAATGATTATTCTTAGTTACCTCGTTGTTACACGATGTAAGAAATATGGAAAGTATAAGAATTAAAAAACCAAGTTTTTTCATTTTATTATTTATTTAATAGTTTATAATCACGTTTTTTTGCTTTTTCCCACCAGTCTATGGGATATACCGACCATTCATTTCTGTCCTCAGGATAGATGTTTTGTTTTTCTTCAATCCATTGCATCATATAATAGCGGATATCTTTTTCGGTTGAGCTAATCCGATGTTCGTTGAGTTCATCCTCCGGTATTCCTGCACCATTTACCAAATGTCCTCCACCGCCATTTCCACGGTAGCTGTTTATAGCTACAATGTAGGTACTGTCTTTATAAAATTTTTCTCCGGATGTTAATGAATGGATTGTAACTTTATCACCATCGGGTTTGGTAATATCAACGGTATATTTTATTCCGGCAGCCACATCAAAATTGTAATAATTATTTTTTAACCTGTACGATTGATATTTTTCCGCATAGAGCGGGTTCCCGTTTTTATCCGATTTAAATAGTAATAGATGGCCATTTTCATCTTTCATTGTGTTAAACCAGTTCGCAAAAGAGTATTCTAAATAGCCATCAATTTCTTTACCCGAGAGGTTCATGGTGTACAGAAAATTTTCAAAACGATATAACTTAAACATATCGCGAACATAAACAGGGCCTTTTTCAATGGTTGCATTAAAAGATAAAGGTGCAGCAAATGATATTTCGGCATCACTAATGTCTAACTGAATGGTATTAATTAAATCTACAAATGTTGATGGGCCATAAATCCCTTCGTGTGCATCAATAGATTTTTCAAATGTACCAACCTTATGCGACACATATTTTTTAACTTCGTTTATTTGATTTTCAAATTTCCGGGTAAACTCCTGATCGGTTTTCAGAGGGGATACATCAATGATTTCAGTATGAAACGATTTATCATATTTTTCATTTTCATTTAAAGCCATATCTACTTTAGCTACACAAAATTGATTGGCGTTTCCTTTGGGGCCCATGATAATAACATTATCCCCATTAATATTTTTTATTGTTTCATTCCATGTTCGATGATCGTGACCGACAAAAACTACATCAAATCCAGGAACTTGTTTGGCAACGATTAACGAAGCATTTTCGTTTCCGGGGGTATCATAATTCACTCCTCCGTAAGTGTAATCATATCCTGAATGGAAAAGGCCTATGAACAAATCGGGATTTTCTTTTTCCATGATTTTAGGAACCCATTCTTTGGCCGATTCAACCATATCGATAAACTCTATACCGTCCCATAGTTCTTCGGGTAGCCATTTTGGAATTCCAGGAGTTATTAGTCCTAATACAGCAATTTTAACTCCTTTTTTATCGATTATGGTATAGGGTTTAAAATAAGGTTCTCCGGTTGAAGTATTGATAGCATTTGCTGCGAGCCAGGGGAAATTAAACTCATTCACTAATTTATCGTAAACAGTATGTCCTGCTTCAATATCGTGATTTCCAACCGTAGCGGCATCATAGTCCAAATAGTTCATTACCTGTGAACAAATATGTTCCTCATCAATATTTTCATAATTAGAGTAATAAACTACTGGTTGTCCTTGTAATATATCGCCATTATCCACTAAAACTACATTTTCATCTACGCTTAGATTGTTGATATACGACGATATTTTTGATAGTGAGGTATTTGCTTTTTTATCATTAATAAAATCATAATCGAAAATGGATCCATGTATATCGCTTGTTTCGATAAGGTGTAAAGTGATCTTTTCTGGTTTCTTTTTTTCAGTACAAGCAAAAGAAAAGATGATCAGTAAAACTGAGATGAAAGCAATAATTTGAATTTTTTTCATTGTTTTACAAAATATATTAATATAACTGCAAAGTAATAATATAGTTTAATAAAAGATGATTTTTTATCTTTTAAAAATTTGTTAAGTTTTAACAAATTAAAATTTAACCTTACTAAATCTAAGTGCTTTAATCATCCAGTTGGGTAGGGGTTTTTTCCGATCGCGTTTTTTTAGGTTAAGGTACCAGCCAAATTTTTCCATAATGGGTATTTTATGGGTTTCCACAAATTCGATTAAAGTACCATCCGGGTCTTCGATATATGAGAAATGGCCTGCAGCTTCGCCCATATCAAAACTATTGTCCTCATTATGTTTTACCGAACTATCAACAGTAAAAGGAAACCCTTTCAATTCACAGTATTTTTTCAACGCTTCCATTCCGGAAATATCGTAGCATAAGTGGATAAAACCAAGGTCACCCCAATATCGGTTTTTAAATATTTTTTGGGGTTCACGATCTAATACCTGAATGAGTTCAATATAGCTGTTACCAAACAAACGGCTAAATAATCCGTATCTTTTTTTACTTGCTTTTAAAAGGACTCGACGAAATTTTTGATTTCCTCCAGGCAGAGGTTTAAAATCATCGAAAACACCTTGATCATCATAAACTACCTCGTCGTAACCCAGGATGTCGCTATATACTTTTCTGGCTTTATCAATATCAGATACACCAATCATAGCACCAGCAACAGCCCCCGTAAGTTTATTTTCTTTTCTGAACAAGGTTGAATCATAAATGACCTGGAAAATATTTCCATAGAGATCTTTTATAAAAAAGTGGTCTGCATATAAATCGCCAATGACATTCAGGTTTCGCGCTTTAAATGTTTCGTATGCTTTCTTTAAATCAGGACTTTTTATTTTTGCTGCAATAATTCCCAGATCACCCAGTTGCAATTCAAATTCAGGAGCTTGTGGAGTTCTTTCCGAATATTGCCAGATTTCAAATCCCCCGCCACCGGTTAGATTCATAGCCAAAGCTGCATGACGTTTTCTGGGTTTTCCTCCGGTGTAGGGTAACATTAATTCAGCCACCGTATTATCCTCAAAAATACGAATATCCATTCCAAAATTCTCTTTATACCACTTCCATGCTTCATAAACATTCGTAACGCCAATACCGATTTGTTGTATTCCACTAATTATTTTCTCCATTTTCTACACTCAGTTTCTGTTCTAAAAAGGTTTTATTTTTCGTGCTAATTTATAAAATATTTTTGGAAAAAATTTATGAATATATACCATAAGTAATTCTGTAGATCCTATTAATACCTCTTTTTTATCTTTGCGGATGGCTTTAAGGTATTGTTTTGCACATTTTTGAGCAGAGATACCGGTATTTTGTCCTTCATCCATTTTTCCATGCGCTGTTCCATCTTTGGTTAAAGCATGGATTGAAATATTGGTTTTTACCCTTCCGGGAAAAGCAATTAATACTTTGATGTTATCAGTATAAACTTCGGATCTTAAGGTTTCAAAGAAACCATGTAGTGCATGTTTTGCTGCCGCATAGGCCGAACGGAGAGGAAATCCAAATTTGCCCGAAATACTGCTGGTAGCTGCAATATATCCCGATTTTTCTTTTATCATATAGGGCAAAACCGTTTTTGTTAAAGCAATGGCCCCGAAATAATCGATTTCCATGATCTTTCGATCTAATGTTAACGGTGTTTCAATAGCTAAAGCTCGCTGACTTATTCCGGCATTATTGATTAAAACATCAATACGGCCAAATTTTCCAATAAGTGATTCGGTAATGGATTCCAATTTATCTACTGCTGTAATATCAAGATATTGAATATAACTTTCTCCTCCAATTTTGTCGTAATGCTTTTTAACTCTTTCTAACTCTTCAGGTTGATTCGAAGATAAAATTGTTATTGCTTGTTGACGAGCTAGTTCATAGGCTAAGGCCTCCCCAATTCCTGAAGAGGCCCCTGTTATCCAAACTACTTTATTTTGAAAAAACATAGTTATTTTTTTTATCGCTGTACCATAATATAATTAAATGGAAAAGAAATCATATCTGCAAAATCTTCACCTACTTCTTTCATATCGTCATCGCCATCTTCAAAATACCAGTAAACTTTAAATTGAATACCCTTTTCATAATAATCTTTTACAATGACTAATATATCTGAAATAAATTTTGCAGATGATGAATTAAAGTAATCGAGTTTGAAATTAAATTTAAAAGGTTTCTCCTCTGAATCGGTAATTAATTTTTGATCTTTTGCCATTGAATCAAAATAATTTCGTAAAGTTTCAATTATTGGATAATAGAAATCACGGACATTTTCAGGCCGGGAGTTGCCCTTCATCTCAAATAATTTTTTTGAGGGGTCGAACAGTATCCTGGGAGATTTATTAGTAGCCTCAATATTTAAGGTTTTCATAGTTTTTTTAATTTATTTTTAAGTTTAGTTGCATTGCAAAATAAGAAAAATTATGATTTATTCTTTCAAAATCGAAATGAATTTTTTGACGAGTGGTTTTGGCCATAACGATTAATCCTAATCCGGCTCCTCCCTTTTCAGATATTTCAGCATTTGAAAGAGAATCTTTATACAATTGGTTGACTTCTGTATCTGCTAATTTATTAAGTTGTGTTAGTTTTTGTATTACCTTTTCTGTGTTTTCGTTGGATATGATATTGCCCGTATGAATAAGAAAAGTATCGTGAAAAAATTCAACAATAAATTTGGGTGGATATTTATTTACCAGTTTATTATTTATATCGGTTAAATCTGAATGCTTAAAAATATTATCAAGACATTCAACGGCAAGGGAATAAACACGCTTACGAATAAGTTTATCATTGATATTATTATGAAGATAAACTTTTAACTTGTGCAGGATATCATCAATTACAGGTAAAGAAATGTTCCCGTTAAAATTAATTACGACATCATATTTATTCACACGAAATATATTTTTAGTTAATTAATTGGCCTTGTGGAACATCCATGTTATATTCATTCCATTTTTGTGAACTTCAGTACATGGATGTTTCATAAATTCATGCTCAATATATATTTTCCCCATTACGAAGAATGATAATATTATAAAAATAGTGTTATTTCCCAAAAACAAAAAAAATAATTTAAAAAAAAGTCTATTAATATTTTGAATAAAATCAGTAATTTTATATTTAATATCTTTATTTAACATTTATTTAACTTTGAATTAATAAAAATTTAAACCTTAAGAAGATTTAACATAAACAGGGTATATCTACTTTTACATAAAATTTTAAAAATTAAACAATGGAAAATTTTTACTTAATTATTGTCGTTATTCTTTTTGCTTTAGCAATATCCGATTTAATTATAGGAGTAAGTAATGATGCTGTAAACTTTTTAAACTCAGCAATAGGTTCAAAAGTTGCGCCTCGTTATGTTATAATGATTATAGCGAGTGTTGGTATTTTAATCGGTACTACATTCTCGAGTGGGATGATGGAAGTTGCACGAAAAGGAATTTTTCATCCAGATCAGTTTTATTTTTCGGAGATTATGATCATATTCCTGGCAGTAATGCTTACCGATATTTTGTTGCTTGATGTTTTTAATACTCTTGCATTACCTACATCTACCACGGTGTCCATTGTTTTTGAACTATTAGGATCTGCTGTTGCGGTTGCTATTGTTAAAATTAATCGATTAGGCCTTAGTTTATCCGAGATGAGTACTTATATAAACTCAGCAAAAGCGCTGGCTATTATAGCAGGAATTTTACTTTCAGTTATCATAGCTTTTACTGTTGGGTCAATTATTATGTATATTACCCGTTTAGCTTTTTCATTTAATTATAAGCGTACCTTTAAATATTTTGGAGCGATATGGGGTGGAATTGCAATTACTGCCATTACTTATTTTATTTTAATTAAAGGGGCTAAAGGAACCTCTTTTTTAACTGATGCAACTGCTGAGTGGATTAAAACAAATTCTACATTAATTATTTTATATAGCTTTATTGGTTGGACTATTTTGCTTCAACTACTTTATTGGTTGATTCGATTAGACAGTTTGAAATTAGTCGTTCTGATAGGAACTTTTGCATTGGCTATGGCTTTTGCAGGGAACGACCTTGTAAACTTTATCGGTGTACCTTTAGCAGGGTTAAAATCTTATCAGGCTTTTATTGCTGATCCAATTTCCGATCCCAATGAGTTATTAATGACTGCATTAACAGGGAAAGCAAAAGCAAATACGATTCTTTTATTGATTGCCGGGTTAATTATGGTTGTAACCCTTTGGTTATCACGTAAAGCACGTCGAGTAACAGAAACAGAAGTAAATTTAAGCAGGCAGGCTTCTGGTAATGAAAGGTTTGGTTCAAGTATGCTTTCCAGAACACTTGTTAAAGCTGCATTAGATATGAATAATGCAATAGAGAAGATTATCCCTGATAAAACGAAAAAGTTCTTAAGAAAAAGATTTGATACTTCAGAATATCAGAAAACCATTAAAAATCAGAAAGATGCACCTTCTTTTGATATGGTAAGGGCATCGGTAAATTTAACCGTTGCCAGTGTTTTAATTGCCTTTGCTACATCGTTAAAACTGCCTTTATCTACAACCTATGTTACCTTTATGGTGGCTATGGGTAGTTCACTTGCCGATAAAGCATGGGGCAGAGAAAGTGCGGTATACAGAATTACCGGTGTAATTACAGTTATTGGTGGTTGGTTTATTACTGCATTTACAGCTTTTACCGCTGCATTTATTATTGCATTAATAATTAGCTACGGAGGTGGAATTGCTATTGGTGTTTTAATTGCTTTAGCGTTGTTTATTCTTATAAGAACACATATACTATTCAATAAAAAAGAAATTGAAAAAGAAAAAGAGAAAACATTAGCCGACGAAGAACTCCATACGGATAATATTAGAATTAAATGTTCCATAGAAGTACGAAATATGCTTAAGGCGGTGATTAAAGTGTTAAACCAAACCATTATTGGGTTAACCCAAGAAGATCGCAAGCTATTGAAAAATTTGTGTAAAGATGTTGATAAATTAAATGAAGAAGCACGCTACTTAAAACAATCAGTACATTTTACATTGGAGAAACTTTATGAAGAAGAAACTGAAACAGGACACTATTATGTACAGGTTATTGATTATTTAAGAGAAATGGCACATGCGCTTACTTTTATCTCTAATCCTAGCTTTGAGCATATCGATAATCATCATAAAGGTTTGATCCCTGCACAAGTAAAGGAGTTGAATGAATTAAGAGATAATACAACAGATTTATTTAATGCAATTATTGATACCTTTGAAAATAACACCTTTGAAAATATACCTGATTTAATTGAAACACAGCAGGATATCCTAAACAAAATTAATTCGGCTCGTAAAAAGCAGGTTAAAAGGATTAAAAAACATGAATCAGGAACCAGAATTAGTATTCTATATCTTGGAATATTAAACGAATTGAAAAATTTCTTATTACATTCTATAAATCTGGTGAAAGCCCAAAGGGATTTTGTTGAATTTCAATTGAATAATCATAAAAAATAATTTTTTAATTGTTGCCAAACAGCAAAAGGCTCGAAATTATATTCGAGCCTTTTACAATTTACTGTTAATAACGGACAGGGATATGCGCAGTACGGGATTTCGAAGCCATTTCCTTATCAATATGCTGAAAGGCTAAAACGAGCCACAGATGCTGAATTACGCTGTAATCCCCGTATTGCGTATGACCGCATGTTACCAAGTGGTCGTTCTTGTTATTTATCAATATATCAGTCATTTATATTCTATTTTGCTGCGTATTTCTGTCCATGTGTTGAGGCAGCCAAACTTTTTGGCAAGTTTTGGTTAGAGCTTTGGCTCGTTCGACTTGCCAATGTGTATGGATGCAAAGCGTGGTTATTTTATATCATCAGAATTTATAATCAATTCATCTCCTGCAATATTTCTTATTTTTATTTTGAATTTATTTGTGTTTGTATAATAAATCCCTTTTACCTTGCTTTTTACATCTGCTTTGTCTTCTAAATTCAAATTGCTTGTCCAGATGTTATCTTTCAGGGTTGTATCAAACTGAATGCTTTCAACCATTTCCAATCCGGTTTCTGAAAGTTCAATGGGCTTGTATCCCTGCTGTTTTTTAAAAGCTGTTTCTTTGCGTTTTTGGTTAAAATCATCCAATTTATTTTTGATGTATGGGCTGAAATACTGCTTGATTTCTACTTTGTATGTATCATTTTCTTGTGTCATTTCAATCATGGCGGTGTCTTCGCCCATGAGCAAATCGGCTTTTTCTTCTAATAAATCATCTAAACTTAGCAGTTCTACTTTTATGCTGGTTTTTTTAGCTGCTTTAACGGCTTTGTTCACATACTTTTGGTCAATATCAATGTCTTTGTAAGCATAAATGATTTTACAGGCAGGAATTTTATTTGTCCATTCTTCTGTATCAGTTTGTATTTCCTCCTGCTCATTATCTTCGAGTGAGATGAGTTGCTGAATGATGAAATCTACCTGTTCTTTAGTTAGCTTTTTATCTAAGCCAATGAATTTCACAGGCACATAGGTTCCTTTACGGCTCTGAATCCCGCCATCCCAAAAGGTGTTTAATTCCAGTTCGGTATTTGAAACAAAGCCATCAATCAGGTTAAATATTTTTGCTTGTGTTTGTGCAGGATTACGGAAAAGCTGTACACCGTCTTTTACTTTTAACACATCAAAATCAGCTTTGGCTTTTACCAATCGGTCGCGCATGGTTTGTATGGCATTAATACCTACATCTCCTGTTATGAACTTTCTGCCAAGGTCATGTGCTACTTTTGCTGTAACGCCACTGCCACCAAAAAAATCGGCGACTATCATGTTTTTATCACTACTTGCTTTTATTACTCGCTCGAGTAATTTGAATGGTTTCTCTGTAGCATAGTCTACTCTTTTTACTCCATCAACTTTAAACCTTGAGGAAACAGCAAATTCCCACCAATCTTCAGGGATTTTACCTTTATCCGAGTACCCGGTACTAACATCTTTATTCATTTCACCATTAAAACCACCAACATGAACTTCAGAATCAACTCTCACCTCATCATCATTAAAAATGCGTTCTTCGCCTTTGCTATATAAAAAAATATTGTCGTGTTTCCTGCTAAAATGCTTCATATTAGGAGACCCAGGTCCATGATAACACCATATAATTTCATTTATGAAATTTGCTTCACCAAAAATTTCATCCAAAATAATTTTGGCATAATGCCCAATATGATGGTCTAAATGCACATAAATACTGGCGGTTTCACTCATTACCTCTTTAATGGCAAGCAGGCGTTCATAGAGCCAATTCAAATAATCTTCTTTCTGCCAAATATCGCCGTACATTACTTCTTCGCCAATAGCATTGGCATTCTCAAACTCGGTTTTGTTGCCGTTGCGCAAGTATATTTTTTTTGCATAATTGGCACCACTGGCAAAGGGTGGGTCAATGTAAACCAGGTCAACTTTTATATCTTTGCTTTTCAGGTAGGCACAAGTTGAAAGCACATCGCCGTGAACAAGCAGGTTCCTGAAATCTTTGTTGAGTTCGGTTTCATCAGTTTTTAGTTTTTGTTGACCGTTTTTGCTTGGTCTTACCTCTTCTATCAGTTCAGTTTCAAACAAGGTTATTCTTTCGGGTAATCGCCTGCCCTGAAAATTTAATAAAGCTTGTCCTTTTGCCGGGGTAATATTATATTGTATTGGTTTCATAATCTTTTATTTTTTGAACCATATAAGAATTATAATTTCATTTAAGCATCTCTTATATTTTCTTATATGCCTTATATGGTTTATATTCATAATGCTTTTACCATCTCTTCCAATTCCTTAACATGCTTTGTAAAGTCGTTCCCGCCTTTATCAATAAAGCAAACATATTTATAATCAGAATTGTGTTTTAAAAACACATCTTTTACAAATTTTTCTTTTTGTTGAAATTCTTCTGTATAATACGGTTCGCCTTTGGTTTCAATGATGAGAATTTTATCAATTTCACCTGCTTTATCATCAATTTCATTATCTTCCTGCCATTCGTAACGTTTGCCTTTACGCTTAATAATTAAAAAGTCAGGTGTGTATTTTCCATATGGCGTTTGAATATTGAAACTTTCCAATTTGTTTTCTTTTATCCCGTTAAAATAGACCTCCAAATCAGCCAACGAATTTAATTTTAGCATTTCGCTAATAGCAGCCTGTTCAAAATCACTATCAAAACGATAAGGCAAATAGTTAAAACTAATATCCTGCGGGTCCAATTCTGTATCCTCAAAATCTTCTTCTAATCTATGAGGCCTTTTTTGTAAACGTTGCACCTGTGATTTGGCAATTTTGGGTAAAAAATTACCACTACCATAATTAATGAATGCCGGAGAAGACCATTCCAAAAGATTAATTGTATCTAAATCTGTTATGGTTTCTGTTTTATATTCAATAATGTATGTTAAATGAGAAGCAACATAATTTGCCACATCTTTAAATTCAATGTATGGATTATTTACAATCCAGGTGTAGTTTTTATTTAATGTTTTATGTATTTCTTCTAACTCCTTTTTATATTCAGAAAGGATTTCTGTTGGTGTATATCTGAAATAAAGAGCTTTGGTTATATCATAAATAAAATTTGTAAAATGATAGCTTTGAGCAATGTATTGTTCAAGGTTTTCAGAAACCTCGGATTGCATTCCGGCATCACTTATTTTTCCTTTTGTTTCTTTGGCAGAATAATCATATTTCTGTTTAAAAGCATTAAAATCAAAAGCTTTGAGCTGTGCTTTATAATCTTGTGTTTGGGTTAAAATATTGATATGATACTTATAAATAATTTGTTTATATTTTAATTCGCCAAGTTTTGGTTTACGAACCACAACAGGCACATCGTTTTCGCCGGTAACTTTTAAATCATTAATGGTCAATTTGTAATTTTCTTTAAGTTCTTTATCTAAAGTATCATAGTTGCCTGAGCCGAGATAAATTAGTGCTTTTTCATTTTTTGCATTATTAACTTCACGTAAGCAACGGGCTGTAGTTTGTAAAACAAAATTTTTGGTGGTTGTTTTTCTTGGTAGTACTACGGATGTTAAACTTCGGCAATCCCAGCCCTCGGTACCAACAGCCACAAGCAGTATAATCCTTTTCTTGTTGTAAGGCTTATCCAGGTTATTAAAAATTGACAGGCTGTCTTTTGGTAATTCGTATTCCTTGTTTTCTTTTGTTACAGAAGAGTAATACCTGAAAATTTCATCATCATTACCGGGTCGGTTTTCATGATACCATTTTTTTATAACGGGCAATATTTCTTCATTCAGGGTTTTTATGTTTGGACAATAGAAAGCTACCTTACTAACTGCACCGTTAGGGTATGTAAAATCAAAGTCTTTAAAAAAACGATCTAATGACTGCGTTAAAAAGGTGCTTTCTTTCACATCTTCAACTTTCACAACTTCAGGAACTTTTAAAAACCGGCCAATTCCTGTTGCCAATGAATAATTGTAAACAATATCCTGAATTTGGTTTAGGATGATATCATCCTCGCCAATTTTTACTTTTGTTTTCACAAACGGAGTGCCCGACATTCCCAAAACATTTACAACATGGCCGTGTTGGTTAAGAATGTTTACCGCTTCACGTAGCTTTTTTTCTTGTTTACCATTTCCTTTATAAACATGATGTACTTCATCAAGCACAACACCAAGATGGGGAATTTGTGAAAGCTTTTCTCTTAATTCATTGGTTTTTTTAATTTGAGCTAAAACTTTTTCATCCTCAATATTTGCTTTCATTTTTTCCAGCAAGGCACTTTCATCATCATAACGTTCCAATACAACTTTTTCAGCATTGGTAATAAAAACCAATCCAAAATTATTTGTCTGGGTTAAGCGATTTACTTTTTCCAGATTTGGATTGTTTCCCTGTAATTTGTCTTTTCGCTGTGAACTAAGACTGTCAAGCACCTCAATGTGTGAAATTTGTTTTAGTGTATTGGCTTCATTTTTAGGTAGAATCCATTCAGGGTCAAAGTTTTTAATTGTTTGAAGTGAAGGGAGAATGGCTGTTTTAGAAGCATGAGGAGCAAACACCACAAAATTATGCGCAAATCTTTTGTCTTTTTTGTTAATTTTCGCAAAATATAAGTCAAGATAAATAAAGCAAGCCATTAAATAGGTTTTACCGGCACCCATTGGCAAACTGTAAAGAAAGTTTGGATAATCAAAATTATGCAATAATTCTTCGAGGATATTATTCCAATTGGTTGTTTTTCCGTTCGGATCGTTTAATAATAGTTTTTGAAAATTTTTCAATCCATTGTCTTGAGCAAATTGATTAAGGAACTGCATTACATAATCGCCATTGAATACATTAAAAAATTCGTACTCCTCCGCCTTGCCTTTATCGTATAGCAATCCGGCTTTAATAATTTCAGAAAGTTTTTTGTTTTCTCCTACAAATTTTAACCAAAGATAAACCTCAATCGCTTCAAGTTGCGGTTCTCTTAGCCTGCCTTTTTTTTCCATAAAAGAAACAAGTTCGCCGATAACAGACTGGTTATCTTCTTTTTGTTCTTTTATCCAGGCTTTTGTTTTGGTATATATTAATTCAAATATTGTAAGCATGTTTATTTAAGGTCTTTTTGTTCAATTAATAAGTCTTTGGCTTCAACTTCAAGCAATTTGGCTATTTCATAAAGCACTTCAATTTTTGGCTGCTGTCTATTTTGCACATATGCATTTACAATATTGTAGCTCTTTCCAAGTTTTTCAACCAACCAAGTTTGTTTAATTCCCTTTTCCTCAAGCACTTCTTTTATTCGGTTCATGTTAATTTCAATATTAAAGCTCTAAAATAAATAAATATTCTTTCATATATCATTTTACAAGATAAAAATATACCTTATAGTTATTAACAATCGGTTGTGTGTTGGGAAAATGAAGGCTCTTTTGCAAGCTGAAGAATCAGCCTATGCGGAGTGGGCTTGCAAATGTGCCTGAATGTGCGGTGGTAATTCCACTTTCAGTCTTTATGCAGCAAAATTTTCATTGTCGGTAGTTCTTTTCTCCGGCTTGTTTATAACTTGATTTTAATCGACAAATTTATACCCAACGCCTTTGATTGTTTTTATATGATTATCACCAATTTTTTCTCTTAATTTTCGAATATGTACATCAATAGTTCTGTCTCCAACAATAATATTATCTCCCCATACTGAACTGAATATCTCGTCGCGTGTAAAAACCCTATCGGGTTTTGATATTAAAAGTACTAATAATTCAAATTCCTTTTTGGGCAGAATTAATTCATTTCCATCCTTTATCACTATATATTTTTCTTTATCAATAACAAGATTCGATTGTTTTATTATTAAGTCATCATCTGATTTTTGATTTATTGTAGGGTTAAATCTTTTTAATAGAGCTTTAATCCGGCTCATTAATACTTTTGGCTTAACCGGTTTGGCTATATAGTCATCTCCACCGGCTTCAAACCCTGCTATTTGTGAATAGTCTTCGCCACGGGCGGTTAAAAAAGCAATAATGGTGTTTTGCAGTTTTTTATCCTGGCGCATAATCTCGCAAGTTTCGATCCCATCCATTTCAGGCATCATTACATCAAGTAGAATTAAATGGGGAGTTATTTTTTTTGCTATTTCTATGGCTTCCTTACCATTACTTGCTGTATAAACCTCAAATCCTTCCTTCTTAATGTTATAACTTAAAAACTCAAGGATATCAGATTCATCATCGACCAACAAGATTTTAAAATTTTTATTATTCATTATTCATTTGGTTTGGTGTAACGTACAATTGGCTAAGATACAATATTCTTTACCTGGCAACAATAAAAAAATCTTAAATCAATTTTAAGTTAAAGTTAACAAAAAAAATAATACCACTAAAATTTAATACAAGGATAAAAAACTGATAATATCAATTAACATTAGCTAATATTACTTTGCAGTGTAATTTAATTTGAAAATTTAGAAACAACTTTTAATAAACCAAAAATCAAAAAACAAAATGAAAAAACATTATTTAAAAGTAACCGCTGCATTATTGGCAGCACTAACTATCGGGTTTACATCATGTAATGATGACGACGAAGAAGATATTAATCCTATTGATGAAAATGAGTTTACAATTACAGCTAATATTACTGAGAATACAACCTGGGAAACAGGTAATGTATATATCTTAGGTGGACGTATAGCAGTTGTTGATGGTGTTACATTAACCATTGAACCCGGCGTTGTTGTAAAAGGCGAAGCAGGTACAGGATCAAATGCCACTGCTTTATTAATTGCCCGTGGTGGAAAATTAATGGCTGAGGGAACAGCTGATTCTCCTATTATTTTCACATCAATCGCCGACGAAATTGAACCTGGAATGATTGCCAGTCCAAACTTAGATCCTGATTTAAATGGTTTATGGGGCGGATTACTTGTTTTAGGTAAAGCTCCGATTTCAGTTTCAGGAGATGGAATCGAAGCTTCTATCGAAGGAATCCCTGCCGATGACAATAATGGTAAATATGGAGGTAACGTTTCTGATGATAATTCAGGTGTTATTAAATATATTTCTATTCGACATGGTGGAGCCAACATTGGCGAAGGTAACGAAATTAACGGGTTAACATTAGGTGGTGTTGGTACAGGCACAACCATTGAAAATGTAGAAATTGTTGCTAACCAGGACGATGGTATCGAATGGTTTGGCGGAACTGTAAATGTTAAAAATGCAGTGGTTTGGAATGCAGGTGATGATGCGATCGATACGGACCAATCATGGGCAGGGACATTAGATAACTTTATTGTTATTAATCCTGGCGATGAATGTTTCGAACTCGACGGGCCTGAAGGAACCATGGCTGCAAAACATACCATTAAAAATGGTTCGGTATATGCTGACGGTGCTGATGGTTTGGTTGACAATGACGGAAATTCGTATGTTGATATGGATGGAATTTATTTTTTCGGTATTAAGGATGGGCAAGATTTTGACGAGATACCTGTTGATTATACATGTACATTTACAAATTTTGAAGCTACATTACCAGCTGATATGGTATTAACCGATTTCTTTAAAGATGGTAGCGACGAATTTGTTACAGCAGTAACTACACCTACTGTTGGTGCCAATAAAACAGTATTTAATAATTGGTCATGGGCTGCAATAGCCGGAGAATTAGCAGACTTTTGATAAATAATACACATAATTCTTAATTAGAAAACTCGCAGGATAACCTCCTGCGGGTTTTGGTATTAAAAAATGAATATAAAAATCATGAGTAACGTAAAATTATTGGTTCTGATCCTGTTTGTATCGTTTGGCAACTTGTTACATGCTCAAAATGGAATAATCAGAGGTAGTGTGTTTGATGGAGTTACGGGAGAAACGCTTCCCGGGGTTACTATTTATATCGAAAAACTATCGCATGGAACGATAACCGACCTTGACGGGAAGTTTAACCTGCCCGTTGCTCCGGGAAAATATGATGTTAGAGTGTCTTTTATTTCGTATGAAACAGTTTACGTGAATCAGGTAAATGTTAAAGCAGGAGAAGTTACCCTGTTAGATGATATTGGGCTAAAGGAAGCTACATTTGAAATTGCAAGTGCTGTAATTACTGCCAAGGCTATTCGTAATACTGAAAATGCACTGTTGGCTTTAAAAAAGAAATCGCCCAACTTATTTGATGGTATTTCTGCAGCTACATTACGTAAAACCGGCGATTCGGATGCTGCTGCATCGGTTAAAAGAATTACCGGAGTTTCGGTAACAAACGGAAAATATGTTTATGT
>JASGMZ010000189.1 GCA_030156305.1 Bacteroidales bacterium
CCAAAATTTCGTTGGACATGAAAAATGCGTCCATTGAAAAAGTACTGCAAGCCATTGAAGAGAAATCCGATTATTATTTTCTGTATAACAGCAAGCTGATTGATGTAGATCGGACAGTAAGTGTGCGGGTAAAAAATGCCGCTATTTCAGCTGTATTGGATGAGCTTTTTAAATCGGAAAATGTGGAGTTCGAAGTGCAAGGATCCCAAATAATCCTTTCTCCCAAAGAGATGTACAGCCAAATAACCGCCGTTGCCGAAGCGGTACAACAACAGAAAAAAACCATTTCCGGTACCGTTATTGATGCAGCCGGCCAACCCATTATCGGAGCAAATATCATTGAAGTCGGAACCACCAATGGAACCGTGACCGATATGGATGGGAATTTTTCGCTCAGTGTGGAACCGGATGCCACCATTCGTATTTCGTATATCGGTTATCTGGAGCAAAATATCAACACTGCTGGACAATCCGCCTTTAACATTACACTTTTAGAAGATACTCAGGCATTGGAGGAAGTGGTGGTGGTTGGGTATGGTACCAGACGAGCAGGCGAATTGACCACCTCTATATCAACAATACAAGCTTCTACAATACAGCAAATGCCTATTGTTGAGGCTTCGGAAGCTTTGAGAGCGGCATCAGGTGTAACCATATTGAAGTCAAATACACCTGGAGATGGGGCCTCAGTTCGTATTCGAGGATTGGGTACAATTAATGATAACAATCCGCTTTGGGTTATTGATGGTGTACCAGGAGGAAGTGTTTCACCTAATAACATTGAATCAATCACTGTTTTGAAGGATGCTGCATCCCAAGCAATTTATGGAGCACGTGCTGCTAACGGAGTAATTCTTGTAACGACAAAAACCGGTAGACTAAACCAGAAGGTTCAAGTTAATGTGAGTGTGAAAAGTGGTATTTCTCAAAACTCAAATTATTATGATCTTCTCAACACAAGAGAATATGGAGAATTGCTTTGGTTAGAAGCCAAAAATGATGGCGTTCCGCCTAATCATCCACTATATGGTGATGGCCCAACCCCTGATATCCCAGAATATATCTTTCCTCCACGTGGGCAGAATGTTGACCATAGTTTATATGATGATAAAATGATTCACGAGGATGGTGATGATACCTATCTCATTATGAAAGCAAATAAAGAAGGTACGGATTGGTTGAGAGAAATAAGCCATAATGCCCCTTATACAGACATTTCCCTTGATCTGAGTGGGGGAGGACAATCGACTTCATATGCTTTCCAATTAGGCTATTTATCAGAAGAAGGAATATTGAAATTCACCGGTTTTGATCGATATAACCTTCGTTCGAATGTAACTTCAAAACCTTTTAAATGGCTTGAGATCGGAGAACGTCTCGGCGTAACTTATACTCAGCGTCAGGGGTTTAGAGATAATAATTCTGAATCATCAGCTATTTCTTGGGCTTATCGAATGCAACCAATTGTTCCGGTTTATGATATTGCAGGGAACTATGCTGGAACAAGAGCGCCAGGTACAGGAAATGGTAGAAATCCATTATTTTTACTTGATACAAACCAAAATGATAAAGATAAAAGAATGAATATTAGTGGTAATGCTTATGTGAAATTGACACCAATTGAAGGTCTTTCTTTCCAATCCCTTTTCGGTATTGATTATACACCTCGGCATTATCGCAACATTGATTATGTGGAAAAAGCCTATTCAGAAAGAGGTACTTACGATAATTTAAGCGAAGAAACTAGTTTTGGAATGCTATGGAACTGGACAAATACGGTTGAATATAGAAGATTGTTTAATAATGCACATGATTTTACCTTTCTGGTAGGAACAGAAGCAATTGATTATTCTTACAACTTTGTGAATGCTTCAAGAAGCGATTTTTTCTCAAAAGCTGAAAATTATATTCAATTGGCTACCGGATTACAGGGAATTAATAATAATGGAAATGCTAATTCATGGGCTCTCTTTTCGATGTTTGGACGTGTAAACTATAATTATGAAAATAAGTATATGTTTGAAGGCGTAGTTAGACGAGATGGTTCTTCCCGTTTCGGAAAAGAGCACAGATATGGTACTTTTCCCGCGTTCTCTGCTGCCTGGAGGATATCTAATGAAGAATTTATGAAATCCACTTCAGGATGGTTGAGTGACCTCAAATTGCGATTTGGTTATGGGATAACGGGTAATGATAGAGTTGGAGATTATAACAGTTATACAAACTTCACTATTAATTATTTTGATTCATTTTATCCCATCAAAGGTGATAATGTAACCACAGGGTCTATGGGATTTTATCAATCTACTTTGGGTAATCCAGACGTAAAATGGGAAACAACGGCCACAACAAATTTGGGCGTAGACATCGCTTTCAGCAACAATTTGACAACGTCGATAGATTTATGGAATAGAAAAACATCCGATATGCTTTATCCACAACAGATACCAATGATTTTAGGTAGAGTTGGGGCTCCGTCCATAAATGTTGGGGAAATGAAAAATGTGGGATTCGATATTGAACTTGGATATATGGGTAATACTTTAAATCGTGACCTAACTTATAATATCAATTTAAATGTTTCTCATTACAAGAATGAAATTGTAAAACTCTCTAGCAAAGAAACTGAGTTTTTACCGGGAGATGATTATCGCGAAATAACATATACAAGAAGTGAAAAAGGAACTTCTTTCCCAGAATTTTATGGGTATGAGGTTGAAGGAATATTTCAAACACAAGCTGAAGTTGACGCATGGCCAACATTTGGAGATTATAATCAAGTAGGGCGTTACAAATATAAAGACGTAAACGAAGATGGTGTTATAAATTCTGAAGACCGTACTTATATCGGTTCTCCTCATCCGCTTTTCACCAGTTCGTTGAGTGCAGGAGTTGATTATAAAGGGTTTGGAGTATTCGCGCAGTTTTATACAAGCTACGGTAATGAAATGGTTAACTATGTAAGAAGGTGGATAGATTTTAAGCAGTTTAACGGAGGTCGCAGTCACGACAGATTATACAATTCATGGGGTAGTCCTTATCTGAGTGATAATACTAAGGCAAAATTACCCAAAGCTGAATCAAATGATGTTCAAAGTCAACTACCTTCTACTGCTTTTGTTGAGGATGCTTCATATTTACGTTTAGAAAATTTGAGAGTTCATTATGATTTGAACAGAATATTAAAAAGTGAATACTTTAGAGAATTTCAAATTTTTGGACAAATGTCTAATGTATTTACCATCACTAGTTATTCAGGACTGGATCCTGAAGTGAATACAAGTGGTAAAAATTTAGGTGTAGATCAAGGTGCTTGGCCGACACCGCGACAAATAATGTTTGGAATTAATATTGGATTATAACTATTAAATGAAATATAAAATGAAAAAAATATTTATACTAACAACTTTGTTAATGTGGCTTTTCATCATTTCTTGTGATGATTTTCTAACAAAAGAACCTTTTGGCTCAGCTGCTGGCACTTTAATGGAAACACCGGAAGGGGTAGAAGCTATATTAATTGGGGCTTACAATAGTCTTAACGGTTCTAATCATTATCGCACCGATTTTGGAGGAGCAATGGCTAATGATTGGACTTATGGAAGTGTTGCCTCGGATGATTGTTATAAGGGAACCTCTGCTGGGGATCAAAACGATTTTAATTACATAGAAAGATATGCCACTTTACCTACAAATCTGTATATGGAAGTTAGATGGGGCGATTGTTACAATGGCGTTGCAAGAGCCAACCAAACGTTGGATTTTCTTTGGATAACCCAAGAAGGTTCAAACCCAATTGAGGCTAATCGTGCAACGGTAATTGAAGCTGAAGCAAAATTCTTAAGAGCATGGTTTCATTTTAAAGCTAATAGGATTTTTCAGAAAATACCCTATATAAAAACCCAAAGTGAATTAGGAGAAATTCTTCCAGAACAAGTACCTAATGACTCAGAAGGATGGGATGACATTGAAGCTGATTTGCAATATGCAATAGATAATTTACCTGAATCTAGTCCTTTGGGTGAACCTGGTAGACCTACTAAATACGCCGCTATGGCAGTTAAGGCTCATGCACATTTATATCAAAATGAATTGGATTTAGCTAAACCATTATTGGATAATATTCTAAATAGTGGAAAATATTCACTTGTAGACAATTATTATGATAATTATGATCAAGCAACCGAGAATAATAAGGAGTCTATTTTTGAAATTCAATCTGCTACCAGTCAAAGTAGTCATACATCCAATCGTTTTTGCAATACAGTGATGCCGCAGGCTGGACCTGCTGGGATAGGCTGGGGTTTTTATCAACCTTCTCAAAACTTGTTCGATGCTTTTCAGGTAACAAGCGATGGGTTACCAATACTAAATGATAACGATCGAGTGCACTTAGCTACTGATATGGGTATAGCCAGTGATGAGGAATTCAACCCGACCGATCACCTACTTGATCCTCGTGTAGATTGGACTATAGCGCGACGTGGTGTAGATTATCTTGGCTGGGGAATTATGGAAGGTATGACATGGATTAGAGACCATTCGAATGGAGGTCCTTTTATGACTAAAAAGTATTCATTACATTTTAAAAATAAGAGCCTGAATGTATATGGAAATGGTGCTCAAAATGGTCAAAATACTCGTGCTTATAGGCTCGCTCACATTATATTATGGAGAGCTGAAATAGCTGTTGAAGACGGAGAACTTGATTATGCCCGTCAGTTAGTCAATCAAATACGTAATAGAACAAAGAGGAGTGATGTTGTTATGGGAAGAGTAGCAAATACAAAATTTGGACCAGGTATTGAAATTATAGTAGACTGGACTAAACCCGCTGCGAATTATTCAATCGAACCTTATCCGGCAGGTGCAGAGGCTTTCTCTACTATAGAGAATGCAAGAAAGGCTGTTCGTTTGGAGCAAAGACTTGAATTTGCAACTGAAGGAATGCGTTTTTTTGATCTGAGACGATGGAAAATAGATAATGAAGTCCTCAATAATTATATAACAGAAGATATTAAATTCAGATCATTTCTCACTGGTGCAACCTATGATCCAAATAAATCGTACTGGCCTTTACCTGAAAGTCAATTGGATTTACAGGCTGGGGTGCTTAAACAAAATCCAGCCTATGAATAATAAATGAAGATGATGATTTTATAAATAATCAAGAGGCTGAGTATCACCTGCAAAATTAAAGAGGTTGTCTCTTATTTTGAGGCAGCCTCTTTTCGGTGGCGAGCCGTCGCCAACCATTAGCTACGGGCAAGGGTGTCCCTCCCGTGGAGGAATTGAAAATCGCATAACGAAGGTGAGCAATCTGAAGGAAGTCTACGGCAAAGTCCTGCCCCGAGGAACACGAATCACATCAGGCATATCCGGTGGAATACGACTGGCAAACATGTCTCAATCCAAAGACAGTACTGACGTCTGAGTATAAATGTTTCGAGGAGAGGGGACGAAGGTTATTGGCCTTACCAAGAGAGGTCTTATGAACATATGGAAAAAGTAAATGAAGGAAGAACCTTGTATTGGGATAAAGACAAAGAAGAGATTACGAGAGCGTAAATCATCATTATTATTAACTGAGCGTTTAAACCTAAAAAAAAGTACTTATGTCATCAAAAATTTCAAGAAGAAAATTCTTAGAAACCGGCGCCTTAGCGGCTGCCGGTCTCACGGTGGTACCATCATCGGTACTGGGAAAGAGTATGGGTCATGCCGCCGCCCCGAGTGATAAACTGAACATTGCCGGAGTGGGCATTGGCGGAATGGGCTTTGCTAACCTGAAAAATCTGGAAAGCCAGAACATTGTAGGCCTGTGTGATGTGGACTGGAAATATAGTCAGCGTGTA
>JASGMZ010000190.1 GCA_030156305.1 Bacteroidales bacterium
TGCAAGAATCATTGCGACCGTATGTTCAGCCATCGGTGTTGCATAAGCGCCCTGATTCGCTGCAATTAAACATTTGTTCGGAAACATATCGAATTTCAGATGATCATAACCGGCAGACAAAAGTTGAATAAGATGAAAATTACTGAACAGGCTTTTATTAAACTGTTCTAATTCTTTTGTCGGATTCCACGCAATTATTATTTCACTTTCCAATAATATTTTTTCTTTTTTATCTGTTTCTATATCATCTAAAAAAGAAATCACATGATCCTGAAAAAAGTTTCTATAAAATTCTTTTTCTTTTTCGTTGGCTTTATATGTCACTAATATATTTTTCATTTGTGGTAATTTTGAAGAAAACTCATTAATTGATTGTTAAATTTTATATTTTGGGCAACCTTAGTAAGGGATAAAATATACAGGTAACTTTGTCATGCTTTTTACAGCGGCTTCTGAATTGGGGCAGGGACGGATGGCCCCTGCTATAATTCCAATTTTCAACATAGCCTGTTCTCCTTTTATTTTTTAAGTTTTACCTAAGTTGAGCAGTTTGAACGAATTAAAAATTGCATCCAAAATTTATTTTTATTTATAAACACTATATATTAAAATATGTTCACGAAAAAATTTAACCCAACTTGTTAAAAATGCTACCCAAAAACAAAAAAAAGTGCACAAATTTCAGTTATTTTATTTTGTAACAACTTGATAATCAATTGAATTATTAAAAAACCGTTTGTAGTCCCCGAATTCATTTATTTATGTAAATCTGATTTCGTCTCTTTGTGGCATATTATTAAAACTGCTGTAAAACATGTTGATAAAAACCATAGTAAAAACAGGCAAAAGGCCGGAAAACGGTATAATTACTACCGTTTATGCGATAGTTACCGGATTGGGAACAAAACACGGCATCGTTCCATTGTCAGCATGGGCAGGTTGGAGGGCATAGAAACCAGGGAAGACAAAAAAATTACTGGCCGACACTATTGAGGCCCTTATTCACGGGGAAACCCGCCTGGCATTTTTTGATGTGGCCCTGACATAGTTAGGCATACCAAAGCGTTCGCCAAAAGAATCAACGATGAAACATCCATGCACTGAAGTTCACAAAAATGGAATGAATATAACATGGATGTTCCACAATACCAATTAATTAACTAAAAATATATTCGTGTGCAATTAATAAACATAATTTTTAATCTGCCCTATGTGAATAAACTGTACCTGATAATCCGTGCAAAATTGAACGCCCATAGCTGCGGACGGCATTGTTCAACTCAATTCTATCAACAATTTTCAGCCTTTAGGATATAATCAACATTTTAATTTTCATGCAAACTATGTGCTTTCATTTTTTTTGTATAATTTTAGGGAAACTGTTGATAGAATACTAAAATAGTTATGGATAATCTTTAAGACAGAGTAACATATATGAAACCGACTGAAAAACAAATACAAGAAATTGCTGAGAACTTGGACTGTGGAATGAGGTGTTTTTATAACCTTAAGACAGGTGAGATAAAAACAATACTTAATTTTGATAGTGGGATTGGCGTAGATGAGGAAATTTGGGAGGAGGAATCTAAAGAGATTGATAAGAATTGGGATGATTATTTTGAGTTTGAGGGATTTGAATCTTATGAATCATTTAAAATTATGGAGGATTTTGCCGAGATAGTTGAAGATACAAAATTGCAGAATAAGTTGAAAAATGCACTAAATAGACCCAAACCATTTAGGAACTTCAAATGGCAAATTGATAATTCCGGTGATTATAGACAACAATGGTTTGATTTTAAAAAAATGCGATATATTCAATGGATTAAAGAACAGATTGATTTAAATAAAAAGGTTTTCAATGAATAATGTGGATTTAGATAAGGAAGTAAAAAGACTCGTTCATTTGAATAGATACGAAAAAGGATACGTATGCCCTGTGGATATACTCATGCAACTTGATTATTTATCAAAAAATGATTACGAAAATTGGCGATTTAGTCGAGTTGATTATCTTGAAAAAGTATGTAAAATAAATTTGCGCAAACGGACTCGTATTAACAAATTAATTAAAAAGTACTCAACAGATTTGGGATTGAAAGAGTCATGGACTGCATATAATAAATATGGAAAAGGAGTGAAACAGCTATTAAGATTTAGTAAATCAGGAAAACAAGCAATTGAGAATGCCTATTCAACTCACTTCATTGATAAAGATAGAATTAGTGTGCTGAAAAATAATAAAGCCAGCATGTAACCACTAAGAATTCGGATGCCTGCCTGTCCTCCTCCGGCGGGTAAATTTGGCAGACAGGGTGTGCAGCACCAAATCTGTATTCCGTGTTAACGCTAATTAAAATTTTTGCTTCTAATTGTTAAAATATATTAGATAAATTATCTTTAGGAAAAGATTCTAAAAACAAAAAAACCGGCTTCATCACCAGCCAAAAAAACTGCGAGAGGAATTACCGGGGCGACATTATAAAGATACAATATAAATGGATAGAAAAACAATAGAAAGGATTTTTTCAAAGGACAGATTGCAACCCTATCTGAATCGGCACGATTTGGTTTTTGAATAAGCAGTAAAACATTATAACATTAATATTAAAATTTTTATCTGTTATGATATACATCAAGCGTATATTCCCCGGTAACAATTATTTATTGCGAAGGGTTAAAATTTTGACCAACGGTGAAACCATTGCCAAAATTGGACACAATGAGGTTATTGAACTTCCGGAACGGGAAGGGATACTAAGATTTAAAATTGATTTTTATCAAACCAAATTAAAGATTTCTCCTGATGGTAAAGATATTTTTTTGCTACTTTACTTTGATATTAGAAATTATTTCCCCTTCAATTTTATTGATTTTTTTAAAAATTCATTGAGTGTAAAGCAGGTTGATGAAGAAGAGTTTGGTAAAATCACCAGTGAAAAACTCTACCAGACTAAACCCTCAAAACAGCTCAAATTCGACACGGCTAAAGTATTTTCAACAGGGATTAGCTTTTTGATTGCCGGCCTGTTTATTCTAACACCCTTTTTATATGCGAAAAGTGAGATGAATAATTTTGCTTTTTTTATAGGCCTTTTAAGCATGTTTGGTATCTTTAATATCATTTTTTCGCGAAATAAAATTTCTGAGGAGCAATATAAAATAAGGGTCATAGCGTTTGTAATATTAAGTTTAATTTTATTGATTTATCTTAACTTAAACATTGAAATAAAAGTAATTGCAATCGTTTTATCCATAATCAATGTTTTATTAACATTAAAAAGGGAATTTGAAAAAATGCTACATATTTTAAAAATTAAAATAAAAAGCCCATAACACGTTATCATAGGCCATGCAGGAGGGCTTTCAGCATCTAAGGAGGCCGGCTTTAGCAAAATTTGTAAGGGGATGAGAACGCGTCTCCGTTCACCCCGCACGGCGTATACAGCTTTCCGTTAACCACAAGGCTAAAAAAATCTTGCATGAAATGAACAACGTAAAAATAATTGAATTACTTTTGCAATCGAAAATTTAAAATTCATTGACAATGGACGAAGACCCGTATCATAGTAAATTAAAGTATTAACGATTCTGTAAGGGCTTCGTGTTTCCTTACAGAATAAAATTGTAAGGAGACATCATCATGATTAAAATCTTCAAAACATTCGGTGGTTATATTGAAATAAATGAACCACAAAACGGTTGCTGGATAAATGTTACTAATCCATCTAAAGATGAAATCAAACGCTTAAATGACGAGTTTAGTTTACCCATCGACCTGATAAATGATATTTTAGACCAGGACGAAAGGCCACGTATTGAATTTGACGATGACTGGACATTGATAATTCTTCGAATACCGGTTGAAGTCAAAAATAATGGAGTTCCGTTTCATACCATCCCACTTGGAATTTTTATGAATAGAAACTTTACATTAACGCTCTGTTTGCGTGACAATGAAGTATTACCAATTGGACAACCATCGCCGTTTAAAGACCAATACAAAGAAATAACTGACAATATTAATTTTATTCTACGACTATTTCTTCGCTCGGGGAATTTATACCTGCAATATTTAAAGCAAATAAACCATATGACTTCACTCATTGAGCAAGACCTTGAAAAATCGATTAAAAACAAGGAGTTGAATAAATTGTTGAAAATGGAGAAATGTTTGGTTTATTTTATTACATCAATAAAAGCAAATGAAATTGTGCTGGCGCGACTTCGTAATTCAAAAAAAATAACCACCGAAATAAACGAAGACTTATTGGAAGACGCATTTATTGAAAATAAACAAGCCCTTGAAATGGCCCAGATTTATTCAGATATTCAAAGTGGAATGATGGATGCGTTTGCTTCTGTCATATCTAATAATTTAAATGTTGTGATGAAACAGTTAACACTTATTTCAATAATCTTGATGATTCCTACTTTAATTGCAAGCATTTTTGGAATGAATGTGCCGAATTATTTAGAAAATAATATGTTAGCTATGCCTTTAATAATATTTGCTTCGTTGATACTTTCATTTTTAGGGGTAATTTTATTTCGAAAAAGACAATGGTTTTAACGACAATTGCCCAGTGGCTAACTGCTGTTCAGCGTACATGCTGTTTTTTGGCGGGTTGACTAACAAAGTATTATCTTAGTAAACATTATCAACGAATTCTATGTAAAAAACAAGTATTTTGCTTGTTTTTTATTTTTTGTTAAAATTTCATTTTCACATATAAATTCACATTTATTTTCCTTTGATAATATTGTTTTATTTGGTGGCCATACCTTATTGCCACATAGGCTCTGTTTGTCAACAATGATTTTAGTTCTTTATCCGCCATTTTCTTTATCCGGATTACTTTTTTATGTTTGTACCCGAAGAGCGTTCAAACGGAGCAGAACTGCTATAGCTTGCAAATTCTCCTGGATTTGAAAAACTGAAATAACTTATTCTATAACCAGAGAATCATATGTATACCTGGCTAGATATAAGCTAAATATTGAAATTTCTATTGAAGAAATTAACGAACAAATATGCAGAGATTACTCCGGAGGAGGTTTGTTTAATTTGGAGATAGATTTTCCTGAAACAAGTTTCAGTATGATTAGATGATGATGAGATGTAATAAAAAATAGATAGGAGTATTTAAAATTATTAAAATTTATGTTACAAAATTTTATTGATTACTGTAAACAGCCGGTTTATTCTGCTGAGCAACGAAGAATGGCTTTTGTGATTTTTCTAAAACTCTACTTATTTTATATGCTTTTTACACTATTAATAAGTGTTCCGTTAGGGGTTTTAATAAATGTTACCGGTATTACCAGTAAGTTGGATGATGTTTCAACTAAAATGATTTTTTATGGAGTTTTATTAGCTCCGTTTTTTGAAGAAACAATATTTAGGCTTTTATTAAAACCCACAAGATGGAATATCTGGATTTTTCTTATTTCGGTATCCATATATATTTCTTTGCTTATTTACAGGCAAAATTATTTGCCTATTGTTGTTTTTGGGGGGATACTTGTTTTTGTTTTCATTTTAATTTTTCTCCATAAAAACGGACGTTTCAATTTCTCGCATCATTTTCGCTATTTTTTCTATTTATCTGTTGCACTCTTTGCCCTGTTGCACATGTTTAATTTCAGCCAGATTAATAATGGCTGGCAACTTTTAGTACTCCCGGTTTTAGTTATTCCTCAATTTTTTATGGGTTTAGTATTGGGATACACCCGGATGGTGTATGGTTTTATTTATGCCGTGTTGCTGCATATGAGTATAAACACTTTTATATTGTTAAAATTAATTTAAGGATAGCATCTGCAAATAAAAAAAAG
>JASGMZ010000013.1 GCA_030156305.1 Bacteroidales bacterium
TCGAATGGTACCGTGGATGCCCTTGTCCACGCTGAAGAGGGCGCCAGCCTCACTCTAACTAACTCAATCCTTGAACATAGTGAACAGTATGGTGTGTGGGTGGATAGTTTAGACCATACCATCACAGGCAATCGCTTTAATAACATCTCTTCATATGCAGTTTATAATGGCAATACCGGCACTATTCTGGTGAACGCGGAAAACAACTGGTGGGGATCGGATTCGGGGCCGAGTCCTTACGGCAGCGGATACGGAATCAACTATCGTACCTGTTGGGATTCAGTCGCAGAAATTCGCTATGTGTGTGAATACTACGTCGATGCCGATCCCTGGACCGGCAAGACTTATTACGAACAGAGCAACAACGGCAGAAACATTTCCTGGCAGTATTATGATGCCGATCCCGTCAATACTTTCAACGGCAACTATGCCTACAGCCAGGCGGACATTCAAATCCCGCTGAAAAGCGATATGGATTTTTCCTTCCAGCGGTCTTACAACTCGCTGGATCCAACCTTATTAGGTGTAATGGGATATGGCTGGCGGCATAGCTATCAGATCACTATTGAAGAACAGACTGAACAGGCGACTATCACATTTGGCGATGGGCGGGCAATCCGTTTTGAAGAAGTGGATGGTGTATATCAGGCACCGGCAGGCACTTTTGATACACTTACCAAACAGGGTGATGACACGTTCATGCTTGAACGTAAAGATAACACCGTGATCAATTTCGATAGCTTGGGGCGAGCTGCAAGCATCACGGATCGCAATGGTCACGCGATTACTTTGAATTACAGCGGAAATACATTATCCACAATTACTTCATCAGATGGCCGCACGCTATTAACCCTCAGCTACAGCGAAGGGAAATTGATGCAAATAACGGATGTGATCGGACGCAGTGTGATATATGGATACGACGAGGACAGCAACCTGACTGGCGTTACCGATCCGGAATCCCATACAACAACATTCACTTATGACAATGACCACCGTATGCTTTCAATGACGGACGCCAATGGACATGCTGTTATAACCAACCAGTATAACGAAGAAGGACAGGTGGTCAAGCAGTGGGATGCAGAAAGCTATACCACCGAGTTTGTGTATGATATGCTGGAAAAAGATACTTACGTAATAGACCGGCGGGGCAATTCTACCCTGTACGATTATGATGAGAATGGGCGGCTGGTGCGTTCGGAAAATGCGCTCAATCAGAGCATTGCATATACATTTGACGATGATAACAATATCCTGAGCTTTACAGACGCGCGCGGCGGTTCCAACGCTTATACCTATGATGAACGCGGCAACCGGTTGACCACTACAGACGCCCTAAGCGGTGTTACCTCAATAGCTTATAACGCGATGAACCTGCCGACTAGCATTACAAATGCGCGCGGGTACACAACGAATTATAGCTATGACGGCAACGGCAACCGGTTGAGTGAGAAGGATCCTCTGGGCAACACGATCACGTACGCTTATTATTCATCCGGCAGCAACACAGGTTTGCTTCAATCTCAAACCGATGCCCGCGGATTCACCACCAGTCTCTATTATGATAGCAATGGATATCTTACCCAAACCACTGATCCATTCACTAACAGCACCTATTTCGATTACGATAATGCCGGCCGCAAACTGAGTGAAACCAACCCGCGTGGCTACACCACGACATACACCTATGACAATCTGAATCGTGTGCTGTCGGTGACGGACGCGCTCTCAGGCATGCGTTCTTACAGCTACGACGCAGTCGGCAACAAAACCAGTGAAACCGATCCGGAGAGCCGCACCACATCTTTTACCTATACGGAACGAGACCTGTTGGAAACCGTGACCGACGCGGAGAGCTATGTTACGACTTACGCCTATAATGGCGCTGAAAACACGATCTCGGTTGAGAACGGTAATGGACATACTACGAGTTATTCCTATGACCAGATCAACCGCAAGATCACCGATACTAACGCCCTGGGGCAAACCACCAGCTTCGGTTATGATGCCAATAACAACCTGACAAGTGTTACGGATGCGCTGGGCCATACGTCCAGCACAAGCTATGATGCCTTGAACCGTCAAACCGGGGTAACAGATGCCTTGGGCAACCACTCGACAATAGCGTATGACGCAGTTGGAAATATGAGCAGTATCACGGATGCCAATTCGCATACGACCTCATTCACATACGATGGAAGCAACCGGCTTACCTCAACCACAGACGCATTGAGTGGCATGGTCACTTATGGGTATGACGAGAGCGGAAACCGCGTCAGCATGACAGATGCCAACAGCCATGTTACCTTATATACATATGATGCTTTGAACCGCTTGCAATCCATCACTGATCCACTTTCCAATGCGCAAAGCCAGACATATGATGCCAATGGCAACATAGCCACCAGAAATTACGCCAATGGTGCCAGCGCCGTTTACACATATGATAGCTTGGATAGAACCACAAATATCGCATACTCGGATGGGAGTTCGGTCAGTTATTCATACGATGCCGTCGGCAACCGCTTGAGCATGAGTGATTCAACCGGCAGCACCAACTATACTTACGACAATCTCGGCCGCATTACGCTGGCCAATGCACCGCAGGGCAGCGTCAGCTATAGTTATGACGCCGTAAATCGCTTAAGCGTTACAACTCCCACGGGAACGACAACCTATACCTTTGATGGGACAGAAAGGATGACTGGCGTTTCTGATTGGGACAGCCAGACCACATCCTATACCTATGATAACGCAGGGCGACTGATTTCAACCGCTCTCCCGAATGGCGTCAGTACAGCTTTCAGTTATGATAACGCCGACCGTCTGCTTTCCATCACCCACAGTAAAGATAGCGCCACGCTTGAGTCATTCAGATACACACTGGATGCAGCCGGCAACCGCCTGAGTATGACCGATGCCGATGGAACCACAGAATACGGATATGACAATTTGAACCGACTTGCCTCTGTCACCTATCCAAGTGGAACACCGGCTAATGCCGCATATACCTATGATCCAATGGGCAACCGTCTGACGATGGATCAAGACGGTTCGGTAACCACGTATGTGTACGACGATGCCGATCGCTTGACAAGTCGAACCTTCAGCGGTCAAACCACTAGCTACACCTGGGATGCTTCTGGCAACCTCCTGTCCAAGGGAGGAGAAAGCTATACCTGGAATGCTGCCGGAAGCCTGGCAACCTGGACAAACGGTACGGATAGCTCAAGTTACCTGTACGATGGGGATGGAGCCAGGTCATCATATACTTTCAATGGTACAACGACTGCTTACCTGCAGGATTTGGCCGCCAGCATGCCTGTTGTTTTGCGTGAAGGTCAGAATGGCGTGATCACAGATTATGTGTACGGTCTGGACCTCTTGTCACAGCATAGTACAAGTGACGATTTCTATCTTCTGGCGGACGGGCTGGGCAGCACAAGACTGCTGACGGATGCCATGGGCAATGTATCCGGCCGCTACAGCTATGATGCCTTTGGCCAGACTCGCTCAGTAACCGGAACTTCCAGCAGCACCTTTACCTACGTTGGTGAACAGATGGACAGTGGCACAGAACTTCAATTCCTGCGCGCAAGGTACTATAATCCGGAGGATGGGAGATTTATCAGCAGGGATACAGCATCTGTCAATCCTAGAAGCAGCCAGAATATTAATAAATACATTTATAGTGTTAATAATCCGGTTATTTATTCTGATCCGGAAGGAGAAATACCTACTGCAATTATTGGAGCAGCAGCTGGTTCAGCAATAAGTGCAGCTTCATACTATGTGTTTGATGTATGTATTGGCGGTGAGGAATATGAAGATGAGAAATTTCTTTCCAAAGCAGCCAGTGGTGCAGTGACTGGGGCAATGGCAGGGCTAACCGGTGGAACTTCTTTAATTAGCAAAATAGGTTTAGGTTCATCAAAGGGAGCAATTGGATATAGTGTCGATACCATTGTCTATAATGTATTGAAAGGTAATGATTTACTCAGTGATTTCAGCCTTGAGGAAATGGCGGAGCAAACAGTATATAGTAGTCTAAGCACATTGGCAACTAGTGGGATTGAGAGTCTTCCAGGATATCTTAAGCCAGTTGGAAATTTACCTCCTGGACAGTTGAGTTTAATAAATCCACATGAGTACGGAGGCGATTCAGTTAGTAGAACAGCATACTTTGGAGCAAAAAATATTCTGTCCAAATCGATCAAATATTTAGCTAAAAATGGAGCTGCATTAGTAAATAGCTTAACCTTAAAATTATCCTATGAAAAAAGTTTTGGCGGCGGAGGTGGAGGAAGTTGGGGTATATCCAATAACAGATTGGGAATGCCAGTCAGTGCAGGAAAGTAGATATATTCAGAAAGGCTTTCTTATTAAAGGAAAATTATATTAACTTAGGTTATATGACCAAAGTTTAACTATAGTCATCAAGTAGGGAGTCCCTCTAGTCTGGCTGCGAAAAAAGCCAATCCAGACGGATATTAAATACAGATAGGAACAGCTAAGTATTGAGGATGGACATAGTGAAACAGAATTCTCCCAATCAATGATTTTTTATTTACTGAGCATATACTTTAAATGATGAAGTAAACAAATTTTTTAAACACAACGCAAGTCTTAAGGTTCGTCAAGATTTTACATACATTGATAAATTCACTAAAACAATGTAGGGAAGAAGCTCACTGGAGAATATTTCTTGCAGGATTGATTAAGCGTTAATTGCAAGGTATGAATTTGATCATAAGTGATGACCAAAATGGCATGGAAGCTGTGAGAAAAGCGGTCTTTAAATTCATGCCTTGGCAAAGTCGTAAGTTTCACCTACTGCAGAATGCACAAGCATATGTCTCTAAAGTTGGCATACTCAGGGGGGCGAAGGATATTCGCACAATCTTCAACGCCTTGGATCAAGAGACCGTGGAAGTCTATCTCAAGAAATTGATATTATCTAAAAGATGAAAGGGTTTGTGACTAATTTACAGAAGAAAGGTTGCGTAATTAATAAGTTGTCATTTCCATTGCAATTAGGGTGAAATTGGATATAGAATTTAAGGGCTATCTGTGATTAAATCTATATATGGGATAGCATGAACACCATACCGATAAATATGGTTACTAGATTTCCTGAGCAAATGATTCATAATCAATAGGTTAGGGGTTCGATTTCCCAGCTCAATTAATTATACCGGTAGGTCCCTAATTACTTTTTAGTTAACTATCGCTAGGAATAACAGATATTGGTGAGGAGCCACCGGATCGTAAATTAATTAATTTGAGTAGCTTCGTTAACTGGGGCAGTGTAAACCTTGACCGTACTTTATAAAATGTTGGTAGTGTGCAGTTTTCAATCCAAACTAAACAATTTTAATTTAATCTTTCGACCTTACTTTCTACCAAATTCATTAATTAGGCTAAAAGTTAGCATTAGAATTTGAGATGAGATTGTCTTATTAACTACTATTAACTATCAATTTATTAAGTTAATAAAATGTTATTGGTATTATAAATCCTGAGTAATGAAATTATTTAATCTATCCAAATCTTTCAAGGATCGCTCCAGCCGTGTAGTTGAAGAATAAATATCGTTTCTCAAATTGTCCCATGTTCGAAAATTAATCCTTTGTGACTCATTTCCATAAAGTTTATCGAGTTCATCTTCTATGGTTTTCATTGATGTTTTTATATGGTCTAGATTGTTAATAACATCATTGATATTTTCTTTCAATTTATTATTATCCGGTGAATTTGAATCTTGCGACATAGTTCTTCATTTCCTCTATAATTAATTGTGTAACATGGTTTTAATTGAATAAAACTTTTCCTTTTTCAAGATTTGCTATTAATAAATCCTCCATTATATGGTTTCGGACCTTTTGGTTTAAATTCCGGAATAGATCTGCCATTTTTTAAATAAAGAAGAGCGCCATTTTTAAAGCCAAGTTGATCCAAGGTTTTATGCATATCCAAAATACCGGTTTCGGATTCAAACCAGAATTTCTTCCCGCCCCCCAATTTTTCTTCGAGGTTCAAACCACAGGCCAGGTTGCTCGCGATCCTCTCCAGCGGTTGCTCAGCCGGAATTTCGAATTTTTCGATTTTCACTTTATTATCAAATTTGATCTTTACAATTAATCGCTTCATTGTCTGATCTCCAGAATTCTAAGGCAAAATGGAATGAATCCTGTCTAAGAGTTTTTGTTTTGAAACACACTTAATTATGGCTGTGTGGTTGTCCAGGTTCGATGCTTCAACTGTCCAGAGATAATCTCCCTTGCGAAGTATTCCTAATGGTTTGACAGGGCTGTCGGATCGGCTGCGGTTTGGGAATACCACCAGCCCCAGGTTAATGTCCGACTTGCATAGAGCATTAGCCAAGGGTTCCACCAGGGATTCTTTCACGCCTGCATCCTTGAGTAAATCCAATGCTGATCTCATATCATTTTTTTGAAATAATTCTTTAACCTGGTTGACCAGTTTTTCATCTAATTCAATGGGATCGTATCTTTGTGTAGATTGATCATTCTCAGAAAAATCCAGCTTTGAGGTTATATATTGAAAAACTTGCTCTGAGGAGCAGGTGTTAATAACCACATTCTTGTTTTCCTGTTGAACTGAAACTACATCCTCATTATCGCCATAATGGAAAGTCCGGGTCTCCGGCTGGTCTGCTTCGCTGGAGATCAACAGGGAATGTTTTGGATGAGCAATGATTTCCAGGATTTTAACCAGGTTTTTATCTTTGAGCTGGGGAATGTTGCTTAGCTGTGGGTAAAAAATTACCTTTTGCTCGTTCAACCGACGCAGGGAATCTTTCCGAAGGGCATCCTTCTCTGGAATAGATAATCCAGCGAAGGGGTTTTCAAGCCCGATTTGTACGGATGGGCCGAAAAACTCCATCAAAACAAATAAATCATTATAAGTTGACTTATAGAGTGGATTATCAAACATATTCTATAGATAAAAATTGATTATTTGGAGAATGTTAATAGACAAAACAATCATATATCCTTCCAGCGCTGTTCTCGTATCTACTTGTTGAAGAATTCCAAACAAAATCCTTCGATTTAAATCCATTATCCTCAGATACACGAAAACTTAATACATGTCCTGAAAAATCCTTTGTGACTTCTGAGATGATTGAGACATGCCCATGTGTGATTTTTGTGGATGAAGGACTATTCAAAGGACTTTCAACCATAATTGCTCCAAGGGTTGGTTCCTGCCCATATTGAAAATCCTTTCCATTTCCGTCAGTTAAAACGCCGTTTTGACCAAAACGTGTTCCATCGTATAAATATTTTCTTGAATCGTTACACATTCCAGCAGGAGTGTCTTTACCAATAGATTTTCGTTGTTCTTTTACATAAGATAGACAATTATCGGTCAAACGAAATTCTGCAAGGGGAAGGGTTTCGATTGTTGTTTCAGTATTATTTCCAGACTGTATTTCGGAATGCGAAAGAAGTCCTTTCTCTGAAATTTTTGTAGCAATATCCGATTCTACTTCATCACCAGTTTGTGAATCCAAAAGTGATAACATGCCGTTTTGTGAAATAATGCTTTGAGGATAAATTAAACTGGAGATTTTCGTTTTTAATCCAGTGATACTAAAAACCAGGTTGGCAGCGATCAGATTATAACCGGCAATCTTGGAAAAAATGGATAGTAAAGAGTTGTTGCTGAAGAAACCACCGACTCCAAAGTAACTTGCGATAGATTGGCCGCTGGGCGTATCCGCGTTTTCGAAAGCCACTGCCCAATTTTCTAGGTCAGAACCCAGTTTTTGCAGTGAATTTTGAATGCTCTCTCCGTTATTTGCGGCTTGACTGCTGATGCTGCCGGCACTGTCTGATAGTTGATCTCTATAATCAGAAGGCGAACTGGAGACAATGGCATTGATGGAGTTTTTTAGATTGTTGATAATCCCGGAAATTTCTGAACTGACGCTTATAAGATTGTCGGCATTGGAACGTAAATCATCTGTGTTGACTTTAATCAATCCGCTAATACTCATGAACCCTCTTTTTGAAGTTTCTGGATCGGAAAATCGTGATTATTTCTTGACTCATTTTCCATCCAACCCTATAATAATATTATACCTGATGTAGGGTGGAAATTGATGGCACGTACACAAATAATTTTCGTAGATAAGACGCCAAAAGAAGCAGGTCAAATTGCGAACGCAATTGACCAGGCCGCAGCCGAAATAAAGGCACTGCAATATAAGGTTGAGGCAGTCCATTCCGACCTTTTTTATGATTGGATTGGTCTCTCAAAATTGGAATTCTTTAGTAATTACGATCCTTTCGTGGATGGGTTTAACCTATTCTGCCGGGATTTAGAGAATTTGGCGAATAACGCACGCTCAATCCAGGTTAAAGTAAAAGAGATCATTACCATCGCTGATCCTGACCTGGATTCGCCACAAGAAGATTCCCCCAGCGCGAAGTTAACCTTTTAGGACCAGGGAGATCCTTATGAAAGCCTCAATCGATGAACTACTAAAATCCGCAAAGATATATCAAAATAGCAGTTCTCGAATAGAGGAAATAGCGCAAGAGCTGGATAAGTCCACGAAAGCCCTGGCAGATAATTGGTCGAGCGTGAAACAGCAATCCTTTTTTGAGTACAACAAGGAGTTGATCCAATACCTGGATGGCTGTGCCGAGATCATGAACGCAATAGCCAGAGAAATTCGGGAAACCGCAGAAAGATATGAAGAAGCGGACACGAAAAACATCAATCAAGAAGAGCATATAGGGGATTAAAGTAGCAGTAGATAAAAAATAAAAACCATACGGAAAATCAAGAGCGGTTTAAAAAAAACTGCTAATTGCTTTTTTTGAGAATTAGGTTCTGCTCTCAAGATCCCTTGGCGATAGATTAGATAAGCTGATCGTGGTTTCAGACGAAATGGTCAAGATCGTAGAGCTATTTGAAATCTATATTGCTATTGACGGGAATGGAAAATATTATTGTCATGGTCCTTATGAATGAGATAAGTATTAATACTTGAGCGCTGGGATTTGACGGTTTTTATTTAAACGGCAGTTTGAGAATAAGAAGAAAAATTGAATATTAAAGAAATTGTCGACTAAGTGATCTGGGTGTGCAGTAAGTAGTGAAAAAATAATAGAAATTCTAAAGGACAGGATCGAGAAATGTCTGAAATAAGTTTAAATACTGAGCAATTAAGAACAGCCGCAAAAACATTCACGACTAAAGCTGGGGAAGTGGAGGAAGCAATCACATCTGCGAATACTTCATTTGAACCTATCAGAGGATACATAAGTAAAAGAGTAAGTTTATCTGTAGAAGAATGGGATACTCTCAGGAAAAAATTTATAACCACATTGGATGAACTAATTGAAACTGCAAATGAATTAACCAAAACAGGTGACGATTTTGATACAACGGATAAAGGTGGAATAAGTTAAAAATGAGAATTGGGTTTTATGGAGATAATGATGAGTTCCGATCTACTGTTCAACGTTTGAAAACTATTACGACAGAATTGCAGGACGAGATAAATAACTTTGATAAAACCATTAATAAATACAAGGACAAAATTCCAACAAATTCTCTTGAAGAATGGAAATGCAAGAAAGAAGAATTCAATGGAAACACGGATAATCTTATCAGGGCTTCAGCGAGAATTTTAAATTTGGTAGATGATTTTTTTATTTGTGGTGATGAATAGTAAACATAATGAGAAAAAGTACAAGAAGTCTTTATCATAAAAGAGAATATTAAACCAGAATAAGTTCACCAGAAAAGGAAGGAAAAAATGACGAAGTTAGATCTCAATACAGAAGAATTAAGAGAAGCAGCAAAGAAATTTAAAATTGAAGCGAGTGAGATGGAGGATGCAGTTGCTTCTGCGGATACAACATTTGGGCCTTGCAGAGGGCATGTCAGCAAAAAGGTTAGCAGCTCTGTGGAAGAATGGGATGCAATAAAAAGTGGCTTTCAAAAACAATTAGAAGCATTGGTCAATGCGGCGGATAAATTGGTTAATTCTGCTGAGGTTTTTGAAACAGCTGATGATTAATTAGAAGACGAATTAATATATCCTCTTTCTTAAGAAATTACATTTCATGGGAATATTGTTCCTTGAGTTTTAATTATTTGTTTTACAACGAGGGCAAATATAGAAATAATAACTTTGAGATTTATATGAAGACAAATGATTATGTGTTGCAATAAGCGGATTAAAGACCGCGACTGAAAAAATTGGATAACAGCAAAAATATCAAAATACATAATCCTTCGCAGAGATCATATCAGTAAGGAAATTCAGAAATCCTTAGAGGAATGGTACTGAATAAAAAATGAGAGTAATTGATGTAAATACGGATGAATTGCATTATGCAGCAAAGGAAATTAAGTTCATAACTGAAGAAATGACAATTGCTTTCATGGCTGCTGAAAATGCACTAGCACCATGTCGAGGGCATAGAAGCAAAAAGGTAGAAAATATTATAGAAGAATGGGACAAAATTGCATTTGATTTGAAGAGAAACTTGGAAAGCCTTTTTACTGTGTCTTTAGAACTTGAGAAAGTGGAAAAGGATTTCACGAGTGTAAACTAAGTGAAGTTGTTTATAAATTTAAAATCAGGAAATCTCAATGCCATTTAATCGTCCGCCCCGCATACGAAAGGTAATTCAACCATGTGAAATTGAAATACCGCAGCCGCCGGAGATACCAACGAAGCCGACTATCAATTGGTTATCAGTAATTCTTCCCATGATACTGATCTCTGTTATATATGGGGCCCTGGCTTTATATGGGGGGGATTCTTTCAATTCATCTTATCTTTTCTTTCTTCCCATGATGCTACTGTCAGGATCGGTGGCGATAATCAATTACTTTTCTCAAACCAGAACCTACAACAACAATAAGGAAGAAGCTCTTTCGTATTATTCCAAGCAATTGGAACAGAAGCGAAATGAGTTGGACGAACTTTTTCAGGAAAATCAGCGGATTGCTATTGAGAATAATCCCAGCCCACAGATTTGCTACAAGGCTGTGCAGGATGAGGACCTTCGTTTGGGAGAGCGGCGGCCTGAGGATGATGATTTTCTAAGTATTCGCATTGGTGAGGGAAGCATTGATTCTGGCATTACGGTTACGGTTCATGACGGAAAATTGGATGAGGCGTTTGATCCATTTATTGGGACGGCTAAAGCTTATCAGACGAAATATGCCGAACTTGAAGACGCTCCCATTACTTTTAATTTAAGAGAATTGGGGTGTGTGGGAATTTATGGCGATTCCGATTTAACCTCAAGTATAGTATCGGCGATTGCGATGCAGATTTTTACTCATCATTGGTTGGCAGAAGTAAAAGTTACCTTACTATGCCGGCTGTGCAATTACGACTACTGGAAATGGATGAAGAATATCCCTCATAGAAGTGAAGTCATTGACGCGAAAATATCCCCAATTGTTGTAATCGATAAGATGATAGAGAGTAGCGAAGCGCAGCTATCTTTACTGGAAGATGAAGTTCGAAGACGAAAAACCTATGTGACTTCGACTGGTGGAAAGGATGAGAGGGATAAATTCCCTGCCTTGGTCTTTATCATTGATCATATCTCTGATATTTATGATTACCCGACCCTTGAAATTCTTTTACATGAAGGCAGAGAGTTAAACGTTTTTGGGATTTTCATCTACGATCAATTAAGTGAAATTCCTGGCGAATGCAATGGGGTGATTGAAGTTTCACAAAACAATTTAAAATTAGGGTTGGCGTGTCCTCAAGATAAGCAGATCGATGAGATTATCCCCGATCAGATCAACGACATTGATTTCGAAAAATTCGCCGATAAATTGGAGAGTATTCCCTGGCTCATCCCTTCCGAAGTCAGCGGGCCGCCAGCTTATGTTCCACTATTGGATTTATTTGACACGGCAGATGTTAATACGCTTGCCATCGACAAATGGTGGCAGGAAAGTTCTCCCTGGGGGTATTTACGGACACCGATTGGAAAGTATTCCCAAGAAAAAGATTTCATCCTGGATCTGAACGAGGGTGACTTGGCCCATGGTCCTCATGGTTTTATTGGCGGAACTACGGGTTCTGGAAAGAGCGAGCTGTTAAAGTCAATCATCCTCTCGTATGCCATGACCCATAGCCCTAATGATATCAGTTTTGCATTAATTGATTATAAGGGTGGGGCGACATTCAAAGAATTCGAAGGGCTTCCGCATGTGGTAGGAGTAATCACAGATATTGAAAGTCATGAGAACTATGCCAGGCGGGTTATTTTGGCGCTTGAGGGGGAAGTGCAGAGAAGGAAACAAATCCTGCTGGATGCGAAAGAAGAATTCGACATCGAGGCGAATTACAATCAATATCACGACTTGAAAGTAGAACAGATCCTGCCACGATTGGTGATCATCTTCGATGAATTTGCGGAGTTCAAGGATCAGCACCCGGAGGAGAGTAAGAGTCTAATCAATTTGGCCCGACAAGGTAGATCGCTGGGTATTCATCTACTGTTATGCACTCAAAATCCGGGAGTTGCCGTAGATAAGCAGGTACGCCAGAATTCTCGATTCCGGATTTGTTTGCGGGTTGCATCGGAGGATGACAGCATAAGCGTTGTAGGTATACGGGATGCTTGGCAGCAGCCAACTGGAAGAGCTTTGTTCCGGGTAAATAACATTTTTGAATTTCAGGGTGCCTATGCTGAAGCTCCTCATTTTCAGGATGAGCGTATCGTTCGAATCCGTGATAATGGCCAGCGAGAGATAGTTTTTTCTGAAAAAACTCCCAAAAAAGAAGAGAAGCAATCAAGGGCGATTGTTGAAAAAATTAAACGAACAACTAGAGAGCTGAAAATACATCCGATTCCCAGAATTTGGCCAAACCCACTGCCAGAAAAGCTTTTCTTGCGGGATATCCTGTTTGAAGAAAGTATTCCTACCTCTTGGAACGGGAAAGAATGGGTTTTCAATGAAAAAATATCACCTCTTGTTTTAGGAAAGTTCGATGATCCAGAGCATCAGCTACAGCCAGCGTATCGACTTCCGGCATTATCAGATACGGATAATCATCTCATTGTGGTGGGAAATTCAGGTAGCGGAAAGAGCCTTCTGTTACTGACAACGGCTTATTCAATAGCACAAACGCGAAGTCCACAAGAAGCATATATCTATTGCATCGATTTTAGCACCAACAGGACACTAGATTGCTTGGAAAAGCTGCCGCATGTGCCGCAGCAAGGCGGCATTATCTATGGTGAGGATGCTGAACGGATCGACCGGCTTTTCAATATGCTTAAGCTTTGGAACCAGGAAAGGCAAACGGAGTTTAGGAAACAAGGTGTGGTCAATTTCGCAGGATACAACGAGAAAAATCCGAATAATCGAATGCCGGAGATCTATATCCTGGTGGATGGAATTACCGGACAAGTTCAAATGACAAGCCCTGAATTTTCGGAACAGTTGGATGAGATCATCCGAATCGGGAGTTCTTCTGGATTCAATGTCCTCCTGAGTGCGAACAATTATCGAGATGTACCCAATAAAGTTCTGAAAAGTATTCGGAATCGTATTTTCCTAGGAAAGGCGGAAACGGGACAAATTGAGTCGATTATTGAACGGCCACCCTCATTCTATATGGATGCTTCAAGAATCGCATCAGGACGCGGATTATGGAACAACAACCCTGTTATGGAATTCCAAGCTGCACTTCCAGTCGTCTGTAAGAATTGGGATGATGGATTTTTGGTATTTATCAAAGAACTTGAGTCTATGCAAGCTGCTTGGAGCGGCCGAGAAAATCCACCGGATATTCGAAAATTACCTTCTCAAATAACATTCCCGAAGATGATGGATTATCCAAGAGATGAAGTCAACCTTCCAACGCGGAAATACTCGCTACCGGTTGGTATTAGCGGGGAAACTTTGATGCAAGTAGGATTTTCGCTGGAAGATGACAGCATAATCATGATTGCTTCCAATGCATCCCAGTCTGGGAAATCGTCGATTCTGCAAGCTTGGATTAAATGGTTAACAGAAAATTACAAAAAAGAACAATTAAAACTGTTCCTTGTTGATTTTATCAATAAAAACCGAGACTTTCGGAATATTAAAGATCAGGATAATGTCTTCCAATATGTCGGAATTTCATCTGATTTTAATGAATCTCTCGATTGTCTTGAAAAGGAAATCGAAGGAAGAAAGAAAATTTTAGATAAGTTGTTAAAAACCAAAGAGTCCACCATCCCGGACGGATTAGAAAAGATGGGATTGCTTTTGATCGTGATTGATAATTTTGGAAATCTGCAATTAACCGATGAAAAAGGCCATGATAGGTTGGCTAAGTGCATCTTGGACGGAGAGGATGTGGGGGTGCGGGTTGTGTTGGCGGAGAACGTCGCTCAATTAGGTAAGGGTGATATTGCTAAACGGGCGAAGAATAAGGGCACCGGTTTATTATTAGGCGGGTCTGAGAACCTGGATCTATTCAACGGTACAAAATTATCGAAAGGTAGTGGTAAAACCTTCAACCTTCCTGCTGGTCGGGGATATTTGGTCAAAAATGGAAATGCACAGTTAATTCAGACAGCGATAATGAAAGCAGAACTCTCTCTAGAATTAGAGAAATAGCTAATGATTCAAAAAGAATTTTTGCAAGGGAATTATACAAACTTGGCAAGTTCTGATTATCCAGCATTGATTATCTTTTTAATTGACATCGGCGGTTCTATGGCAAAGAGAATTAAAGGAACCAGAAAGACAAGAATCGAAACGGTTTTAGATGAATATGCTGTTGCACTCCAGGAACTGGTTGGCAGAAGTATAAACCATATGACAATACGTCCCCGCTATGAGATAGCCATGTACGCATATTCCGATATTGTCATAGATTTCTACGGAGGAGTTCAGAAGATCGACTCTATTGTAGATCAAGGAATCCCTGAATTTGATTTACAGAATCGAAAGAATATGGTTTTTGGTTTTGAATGTGTCAGGGATTTATTGAATAAAGAAATACAATCCTGGACTTCAGATGAAAAGCTTCGTCGTCCAACTCCACTTGTGGTGCATATGACAGACGCAGAGATATCCGAATGTTATGGAAATCCTGTGCCAATTGTCAAAGAGATCATGAACATTGAAGTCCCGGATGGTAATGTATTAGTTGAGAATATTTTCTTCACAGATTCAATTAAGATGCCTACCTCTGATTTAAAAGCTTTTACTGGATTTCGGGATGGCGATTTATTGGGAAATCCGGTTGGAGAGATGCTGTTTTCCATGAGTTCTATTCTTCCTGAGCCATTACGACGTTGGAATAGTTGCCGACATGGATTGAATCTTCAAAAAGGGATTTCTATGCTGTTTCCAGGTATCACTCATGACTTTGTAAATGTTGGTTTGGCAGATTTCCCAAAATCTTAATAGTCGAATTGTTGTAAATTCTGATTGTAAATATGATTAACATCTAAATTATCTAAATTATTGAGAGGAAATGAGATAAATTGCAATTAATAAACCAGCCTAAATTACTTGATTTGAGGATGGGAATGTATAGTCTGTTTGTGCGACGGTGTGATTACCTCGGATTATTTAATTAGGAAAAGCTAACAATTTAGGAGAAATATATGTTAGAGAACTATCTGAACGAAGCAACATCAGATCACCCGGCACTAATAATTTACTTATTAGATATAAGTGGTTCCATGGCAAAGAAAATGCCGGGAACTGGAAAGACAAGAATCGAAGCAGTTTTAGATGGATTAGAAGCGACTTTTCAAGAGATGGCTGCCAGGAGTTCCAAACAAAAGATAATGCGTCCTAGATATGAAATCGCGATGTTTGCGTATTCGGATGATGTCTATGATGTTTATGAAGGAATTCAGAGAATCGATATCATTACAGAGAGAGGAATTCCTGAATTGACGTTACAAAAACGGACGAATATGGCTTTTGGCTTTGAATGTGTTAGAAATTTATTGAATAAAGAAATACGTTCATGGACTGCAGAAGAAAAGCTTCGTCGTCCCGCTCCGCTTGTGGTACATATGACGGATGCAGAGATATCCGAGCGCTATGACAATCCTGTGCCAATCGTGAAAGAGATCAAGAATATTGAGGTCCCTGATGGTAATGTCCTGGTTGAGAATATTTTCATTACGGATTCCATCAAGATGCCAACCTCTGAACTGGCGGCATTTACCGGATTTCGGCATGGAGAATTACTCAATAATCCGTTCGGAGAAATGTTGCTTTCTATGAGTTCTGTTCTACCTGAACCATTCCGAAAAACAATTAATAAATCAATTGGATTGAGTCTTCAAAAGGGTATCGCTATGATGTTCCCCGGCATCACACCGGATTTTGTAAGAGTCGGGTTCGTTATTAACGGTGAATCCGGAAGCGCACGTTCTCCAAAAAAGGAATCTGAGATATGGGAACTTGAAGATGATTAAGATAGGATAAAGTATGGCTACGATTGAACTTGACCAAAGTTACGAAACCCCAGTATCGCGATACCAAAGAGGGAAATTCTCAATCCGTTATGGGTATTCTAGAGCGAATGATTCAATTGTCGCGAATCTCCGAGGAGAAGATTATCTTGTGTTCAAGGTAGAAGCAAAACGATTGGCTTTCGCAGTTTGCGATGGCGTTGGCAGTTCCTTTTTTGGAGGGCTGGCTTCACAAATATTAGGCGAGTGCATTATTGAATGGTTGTGGAATCCACAAACACGAAATTTTTTTCGTTCTCATCAAGATGTTCAACTAAGCATTAATCAACTTATTACGACTCTAAACGCAGAGACAAATAGAGCTAAGCAATTGGTCGCAATTGAAGATCCTTATAAAGAGCCTAATCGATATCTTCGCACGGCTTACATTGAAAAACTAAAGAAAGCGGGAAGTCAATCCAACTTTGTCTGTGGATATATTGAGGTAGACCAAGAGAATGCAAACGAAGGCGAGCTTTGGTTATTTTGGTTGGGCGACGCGCGGATGGAATTATGGAATGGCCAACAAGAACTGTCTAGTCGATTGAATGCTGACTGGCTCAGGGAACAAGCCTGGTCATCATCCTATGGCATATTAGGTGACGTCCACGGGTTCCACACTGATTTGTGTGAAGTTAGCCACGTGATCGCATATTCAGATGGACTGTTACCCAACGCAAGAGAAATCACTCCAGCTATTGAAACAGTCCGTTTGGAGGAAATAATTAAGGAGAGCAAACAGTCTGCGCATAGTGATGATATTTCCTATTTGGAAATTTCTCTAAATAGGGATAAGGCTAATTTAAAGGATGATTTGGTTCCTTTGCTGCGGCAAATTGCGGTCCCTGGGGATAAAGCCACGATAATGGAACTGGATGATGCTGATGAAACCATAACTATGAAGTTTGATGATGTGCCAGTTGAAACAGAGGAACCATCCGTGGAAATCGATCGTAATTCTTCAGAAACTGAGAATCCACCTGAGAAGAAAAAAAGCAGAATAATCCCAATTTTATTTTACATATTATCGGGTTTTCTAATTCTATCTGCTCTTATTTTGGGTTTTTTTATTGGATTTAACATTCGAACTCCAGAACAGGTCCCTACTCCTTTACCAACAGAACCGACCGTGATCCAGCAAGACCTTTTGCCTCTACCCATGGTTGAAAATTCAACATCGATAGTAGAACCCGAAATAACGCAGCCAATTAACAAACCAGAAGATGATAACCAAAATACTCTTCCGCAACTACCTCGGATAGATAATCTAAATTCTACAAACTCAACCCCGATTCCGGTGGAGACTGAAAATATATTGCCAACGATTAAACCCTAATATTAAATTACAGAATAGGAATATGGAGGTTATTACTCAATGTTGAAACAAGGATTACCACCTGAACATACTCGCCAAAAGAAAACCATGGTGTATTTAGGGATTCTCATTGTAATCGGATTACTAATAGCATTTCTCCTTCTTAAAAGTGAAGATTTTTTTACGCAAATAAAAAAGGATATCGAGGAAGACTATGGGCTAGGAGTGCTCAACGCGATTGTTATTATGTTCATGGTCATGCCAATTAGCATTGTGCAGACTTTTATTCTAAAGGATAGAATAACTGCTTCCAAGATCATTAAATTTATTCTCTCGGCTGCAATTGGCGGCTTGGTAAGTGGATTTATTGCGGGGAAGGTCCTCAATAATTTTGAAACTCTATTAGATTTTAAATATGGCTTGCTCATGGGAGCCCTCATCGGGACGATTCTGGGAATAATCAGTGCGATTGGACAGAATGCGATCATGAAGAATAAAGATGAAAGAAAAAGATGGTTCTATTACAGTTGTTTAAGCAATATGGCCGTGTGGTCTATCGGTTTTGCGATTTCTTGGATTAAACCCAGTATAAAGATGACAGCGCTAAGTGTTATCTTTATTATGGCAATCAGTGGAATTGCTTTGTCTATTTTTCTTCCCAATACAGATATTGAATTCTAGCAATGAGTTTCTTCGAAAACCCAATTAAGCCCGGTGATAGCTTTGAGCTAAATGGTAATGCTTATGTTTTTCCTCTCGGAAAGTTTAACGGTGTGCCATATGAGGTTGGAAAGGCAGCTAGAGTCTATCAGGTTATCAGAAACGACACGTCTTTATATGCATTAAAGGTTTTCTTTAAAGAATACCAAAATTTTTCTATTATTGATATTAATAGACCATTCAAAGATTTTTTAGATTTACCGGGTCTGAAAGTGGCAGAAAGAGTAGTCATCACCACTGATGATCAAGAAGTACTGAATCGTTATCCGCAATTCCGTGATGCAGTTCTAATGCCGTGGGTAGCGGGGAAAAGCTGGCAGAATTTTATAATAGATAGAGAAGAAGTTGAATTTTTCGACGGTCTAAATCTCTCCCGAGAATTGGCTCAAATATTCACGGAATTTGAGAAAAGGCATTTGGCTCATTGTGATTTATCGAACGGCAATTTTGTATTTTCGCCGGATTTTTCAAATGTCGAACTGGTCGACATTGAGGAAATGTATGGGGATGGATTTACCCCACCTTCTCCATTGCCGGTTGGAACAGAAGGCTATGCTCCTCTAAGAGTTGTTGAAAATGGTTATTATGGACTGGATGCTGATCGGCTCTCCCTTAGTATTCTAATCGTTGAGATTCTGTGTTGGCAGTTTGAAGAAGTTCGCCAGGCGCGTGAACCCAATTCTTTGTTTGCTTCAGATGAGTTTGGATACCTTTCAAAGCGCTATAAACTAGTAATCGATAAACTTTCAACTCTCCCGGAAGCCGATGGAGTTAATAAGGAGAAAATCCTCCAGTTATTTAACCAGGCCTGGTTCTCCAGATGGAAGGATTACGATCAAAAAATTGAACATTCCAATATCAAGGATATGTATAGCGAGTGTCCATTGGCTTCAGATTGGTTGGATGCTCTTGGAAAACGGCCCGATGGGGTAGGAGATCCAATATTAGAAGTTTCTGATACAAAAATCGATTTTGGGACGATTGACTTTAATAAAGAAACAAAAATAAGTCGTTCAATCAATATTAAAAACATTGGCACTGGCACGCTTTTAGGGGAAATCATTCCACAGCCTTGGATTGTTGTTTCACCATCACTCAGTTTTGCGCTTCCAGCGAAAAAGGAATTATCTATTGATGTAAAACTTCGCTCGAATGGGAGCGAATTTGAAAAAAAAGGTCAATATCGATTTCCTAAAGGGCTGGTAGTTTCTACTAATGGCGGTACAAAAGTTATCAGTATCCGTTTCCGAAAATTAAAAACAGATTTATGGAAGTGGATTGCAGTTGGACTTGCTTGTTTGGCACTAGCCATCCCATTATTACGACAAATCCCTATTGGTCCCCCAAGAGCTACATTAACGCCGATATCCATAAAAAGATCATATACGCCAACAGCGAAACCCACAGTAAAACCTACGCCTGTAACAATGGTGAGAAACTACCTGGATAACGCAAGGATATCAATTTTTGATGAATTCGATACAGATAAGGGTTGGTTGTTAAGTGCAGGAACAATTGAAAATGGAATTTTAAAAATCAAAGGAAATGATTGGAATGGACCGGACAGGAAAGGCAGTTTCTATGAGGGGAATGGTATTGTCGTAAAATTTAGGTTTACTAACGAAGGTGATTTCGAGGTATTTTTTGATAATGGGGAATTTTCCACTTCCTCCTACCGGCGACTTGGAATTTATATTAATGATTCCAAACCTTCTACAAATATTTGGATTGGCGATAATCTATCCTACACGGATACATTTACAGGTAATTTGAAAATGGAACCAGGTAAATGGTATTGCTTGTTGATGGCAATCGGTGAGGAAGGGGAATTTTTAGTTGTGATTTGGGATCCTAGTAATTTGACTCAAAAATTGATTTATCACTACACATTAACGAGCCAAATATGGTCTGATAAGACATGGGGATTTCGGATTGGGGCTAATGCAGGCACTATTTATTTTGATGATTTTGAAAGAATTGTCTTTAGCAATTTTAGTGATGATTATCAATAAATTAGTCTGATATTTCTTAAATATTAAAGTTATAAAAAAATCATGTTACCCAGTGCAATTCATGTAAAATTGCGTTGTGGTAGGGTGAAACAAATGGAGTAAACAGGCTCTCGTTATCTAATAAATACATTTTACTATTATGAACACTCTATAGACTCTCTCTAAATAGTCTCTTAGTTATTAAATTTATTAAAGATTGTAATATTTAGAGCATAGGATTATTGGAACTTAATAAACCGCCATATCTGGGTAAAACGGCATAATATTCACATAAAGGACCATATCTGGGGGAAAAAGTAGTCCTTATTAAATCATAGGACTCATAAGCCCTTGGTCGTGAGTTGAAATCTCAACCTCGCCATATATTTAATTAAGCTGGCAGATTATCCAAACCCTACAAGACGCTCGATTACCAACTTAGGTGCACCTTACGTGAGAGGTGTGGAGATGCTTGAAGAAAGACAGCGACAAGCTGTCATCACGAAGGGTGCATCCTCGCCATTTATTCTGCAAATGCAGGGAGAAGAATATCTTTACTGTAAGATATGGGGTAAAAATGAGGCAAAAATGAACGAGAACCGTGGACTTGGTGTTTTGCCCCTTGTTTATGGGTTGGATTGCTTTCTCTATCTAAATTAGATAATCCGACCGGAGTTTAAAAAGAAGAATTCAAAAAACTGACAGCTCCAATTCATCTGGGCGTTTCTGGATAATTAGGCTAGTTTACCCTACAATTGAATAAACTTTAATTACAAGGGACTAATTTCCTACTTTTGCCAAATCCTGTTGAATCCACAACCAGGTAATCTCTCATCTGGAGCTGGGTATTGCCTACAGCAACTTTTGCGCCGTACATTTTTTTGCCCATTTTCTATGCAATTTCTCATTTCATCATCTTTAATGCATATATTTATACTAGTAAGAAGTTTCTTCCCAATTTAATTCAATTATTTTGAATGTCGTCATTGCAATAGTATTCCTGGTTGTGGGCATTCTTGCTAGAAAAAGATTGGTGAGGGAAGCAACTTTAATAATTTGGATATGTACTTAATTATGATAATGTTTGTATTAATTTCGATAATAATAGGAAGTCTTCGAGAAGAAAATTTGCTAGAAAAACATCTTCTTATACGTATCGTAATTTTATTGTTAGGATCACCTATAGTGTATTCTCAAGATGATAATAAACGGCTAACTGACGATAAAAATCCGTTTGTTAGATTTTTTGGCAAACTTAAATTTAACAGGATTGATATTCTTTTATAATATAATTTTTAGGTTTATAGAAATGACATTGACCATCGATTTGTTAGAGAAGATATTTTGAGGAATAATGATAGTTAATACTGTTGAATATTTAGAAATCACTGCAAAAAAGAACCCAGAAAATATTGCATTCTATGATGAAGATAGCCAAATCACATTTGAACAATTACGCGATACTTCAAAGCGGGTGGGCTCAAAAATTATTCAATTGTTGGATGGAGTTCGGAATGTTCCAGTTGCGATATTAACTGATCGAAATATTAAGAGCATAATCTCTTACTTTGGTGTTTTATATAGTGGAAATTTCTATGTTCCGATTAATAAGGCGTTCCCAGTACATAGAATTAAAAAGATATTAGAAATATTAAATCCAAAGATCATAATCTATTTAAGCGACGATGATTTTGATGTTATCAGGAAATTAGATTTTGAAGGAAAGTCAATTAATTTAAACAACGCACTTGATACGGAAATTGATGAGGACAGGATCAGGACTACGGTGGAGAAAATGATCGATACGGATCCTATGTACGCAGTATTTACATCGGGTTCTACCGGAACTCCAAAATGTGTGTTACTCAGTCATCGCTCCGTTATTGATATTGTTGAACAGTTTTCCTTGATTTTCGATTTAACTTCCGAAACAGTTTTTGGGAATGTGGCTCCATTAGATTATAGTGGATCAACAAAAGATATTTACATTACCATTCGAAATGGCGGAAAAGCTCATATTATTCCCAAATCTTATTTTTCCTTTCCAAAAAAGTTACTCCAATACCTGGACATTAATAAGATCAATACATTAAATACGCCAGTGTCTGCACTAAGAATATTAGCAAACTATAAAGCCTTTGATACAGTTAGACCAAGCAGTCTGAGTAAATTTTTGTTTTTTGGTGAGTTGATGCCTGTAAAAATGTTAAATTACTTTCAATATCATTACCCAGACGCACTTTTTGTTAACTTATATGGATCAACAGAAAAAACTTGTTTGGCGTATTTTATTGTAAATAGGCATTTTACAGAGAAAGAGAGTCTACCAATTGGAGTTCCATTTAGAAATACAAATATAATATTGCTTAATGATCAAGACCAAATACTTGAAAATGAAGATGAAATTGGTGAGATCTGTATCAGAGGGGCGTTTGCTTTGGGTTATTACAATGATATTCAGAGTTCAGAGAAAACCTTCAGTAGAAATCCAGTTAATTTACAGTACCAAGAGAAAATATTTAGAACCGGGGATTTGGGGAAATTTAACTCAAATGGTGAATTGATATTAGTTTCAAGAATGGATTCGCAAGTAAAACATTGGGGCTATCGTATCGAGCTTGGAGAAATCGAAATTGCTGTAAACTCTATAGATTTTGTTGACTTTGCTTTTTGTAAATTTGATGCTGAGAAAGATAAAATCGTATTGTTTTATCAATCAGGTTTTGAAAAGGATAAAGAATTACTTGTTTTATTGCGTAATCAATTTCCCCAATATATGCTACCAAATCAGGTGATACATTATGTAAAATTTCCTCTAAAAAATAATATGAAAATCGATAGAATAAAAATATGGGAAAAGTATCTTAAAAACCTAAATACAGAATGATAGAATTGAGAATGTTTAAAAATCGGGTAAATGTCGACTACCTTGAATTGTGAAGTGGGATTTCAATTTAGAGGATCCTAATCAGAAATAATTCAAATGTTTATTTTCTTTTTACCGTGTAATTTAAAAAAATGTTTAATAGAATAGGATAAAAATGGAAAAGTTAATCGAAATACTTTCTAGTGTTAGACAAGATATAGATTTTCTAAATGAAAATAAACTTATTGATAATGGAATCATCGATTCGTTTGATCTGATTGCGATTGTTGGTGAATTGAATGAATTTTATAATGTGAACATTGGAGTTGCAGAGTTAAATCCCGAGAATTTTAATTCTGCACAGGCAATTTTAAAATTGATTGAGGAATTGAAAAAATAAACGCAAGTTTAAAAATTTCCACTTATAGAAGTATATGCAATTAACATCTACGTTATTCTTTGTATTCATTTCCATCGTTGTTATTACGTATTATCTGATAGATATTAAGTTTCAATGGATTGTTTTGTTAATTGCTAGCTACGTCTTTTATTATCTTGCAAGCCCAAAGACATTAGTATATCTAATTATCACTACGGTTTCTACGTTTATTTGTGGCTTGATTATCCAAAGCTCAAAAACCTTCAAGAGCGGCAGCAACAATTCAATAAATATAAATCTTATTCAGAAAATTGGGCAAAAAAAGAATATTGAGAATGTGATTATCTTAATTGCTTTTTTAATTAATTTTGGAATTTTAGCATTTTTTAAATATTATGATTCAATATTTTCCAATTTAAACTCAATTATTTTTTTGTCGCCCAAATCGGAAATTCCTTATTCGAATTTAGTATTACCACTTGGAATTTCTTTTTATACATTTCAATCGTTTGGATATTTAATTGATATAAAAAGAGGAAAAATAAAAAGTGAAAGAAACATTGCCAAATTTGCACTCTTCATTTCATTTTTTCCGCAAATCATTCAGGGTCCCATCAGTAGATACAGTGAACTCGCAAAGCAATTTTTTGAAGAACATAAGTTTAATTATAGTTTTTTTATATATGGTTCACAATTAATGTTATGGGGATATTTTAAAAAAATTGTTATTGCAGACAAATTAGCCCCGGTTGTAAATACAGTCTTCGAAAATTTCTCCAATTATGATGGTGTTTATATTTTATTAGCTTCAATTCTCTATTCAATACAGATATATTGTGATTTTTCCGGAGGAATAGACATTGTTAGAGGGCTCGCTGAGATATTAGGAATTAGCCTCCCAAAGAATTTTCTACGTCCCTTCCTGGCGCAATCAGTTGAAGAATATTGGAGACGATGGCACATAACCCTTGGCGCATGGGTTAGAGAATATGTTTTCTATCCCTTATCCCTATCAAAGGGCTTGGCGAAGCTTGGTAGATTTCTCAGGAAATTCATTGGCAATTATCTGGGTAAACTAATCCCAACGTTCATATCAATGATTGTTACATTTCTGATCATTGGAATCTGGCATGGAACTCAATGGAAGTATATTGCTTTTGGGTTGTATCACGGTTCGATAATCATATTGGAAATATTGCTAAAACCAATCTCTAATAATATATTAAGCAGAATTAATTATGATAGAGAAGTCTTTAGCTGGCATTTATTTAAAGTAAGTTTGACTTTTCTCCTGGTGAGTATTGGTAGGTATTTTGCTCGGGCAGATGGTTTTAAATATGCTCTAAGGATGCTTAAAAGAACCTTTACCAATTTTAATTTTATCAATATATTTTTTAATAAGAATGTCAATCTTGGGATTGATGGAAAAGATGTTTTCGTAATCATCGTTTCAATTGCTATTGTCATTTTTATAGAATTATTACAAGAATCAGGAATTGGCATTCGCCAAAAATTTCAAGAACAGAACGCACCTTTCAGATGGTTGATTTTATCAATATTGATAATTTCAATTCTGGTATTTGGTTCATATGGAATTGGTTTTAATGAAAATGATTTTATCTATAGAGGATTCTAGATATTATATGAAGAAAAAAAGGGAAGTTATATCAGCAATTGGTTTTATCATTTGTTTTCTTTTACTCTTCACTTACACAACATCGCTTATAATGCCAAAAGGTAATGCAAAATTTGATAATGTAAAAAGGATGGACACATTCTATAGGCAGCCAAAGAACACAATTGATGTATTATTTTTAGGTGCAAGCACAATTAGAAATGGTATTTCTCCTCTAACAATGTGGGAAGAATTTGGTTTTACCAGCTATGTGCGCGCTACAAGCTCTCAAAGTCCAATGATAACTTATTACTACCTACTAGAGACTCTAAAATATCAAAGTCCCAAAGTAGTCATCATTGACGGTGGTTCTCTATTGCAAACTGGATTAAAAGTGGATGAAAATGAGCCATCAAATAGAAAAGCTATCGACCCAATGAGATTTTCTTTAATCAAACTGAATTTGATTTTCGATATGCAGTCGCACAGTGAAAATCAGACCATAATTAGTTATTTATTCCCAATATTGCGATACCATGATAGGTGGAAAGACATTACTAAGATTGATTTCACTAATGATAGATATGATCCTTACAAAGGTCAATACGTGGTTTTTACGAATGAACCTGCTGATATTCCTAATGATTTTATGGAACATGTAGGAACAGCTTCTGACCCAGTTGAGGAAGTGTATTTTTATCATAAAAAAATTATTGATTTGTGTAAACAAAAGGGAATAATTCTTATTTATTTGGATCTTCCAAGACTTAATAAATCAACTTATTCCAAATATCTCAGTGTTAAAAATTTCGCAGCCAAAAACGATGTGATTTATATCAATTATTCTTTTCCTGAAATCTTAGAAGAAGTTGGTTTTGATCCTTTAACAGATCTGGAGAATTCTAATCACCTTAATACATTTGGTTCAATAAAATTTTCAAGGCATCTTGCTAGTTATTTAGAAAGCCAGTTTACTCTTCCTAATAGAAAAAACTCTGATGTGGCAGCTCAATGGGACGAGGATTATAGAATATTTGAAAGGCAAATTGAAGAGCACAGTAACTGAAATATTTCTTCGGAAATACATTCTTGTTCCTGAAAAGGTTGTAACTAATCAATATTGAACTGCACCCCAAAAGTTGGACAATAAACCAACAGAAAGGGTGCAGTTTTAGTATGGATAAATATAGAGAAGAGCAGCGAAAGAAAGCCGTGTTGGC
>JASGMZ010000014.1 GCA_030156305.1 Bacteroidales bacterium
GTAAATCATGCAGGGTCTCAAGATATAAACCGATTTGTTCCTATAAAGACTGCGTGTTGTCAAATACCTGTTAAAAACGTATTCTTCAGCCCGTAATTTTGATAATCCGTAAATAGTCTTTGGATTGGGCTTGAGCATCTCATTTAAAGGGTACCCTCTCACACTATCCGTTACCGCTTTAACAGAACTAAAAAAAATAAATTTTGAGGCATTTCTTTTTAAAAAGAACTCAAAAATTTTTTCTGTCAATTCAGTATTAACGGCAAAATAGGTTTTGGCATTTATATTATTGTCAATGTCATGTGCAATACCGGCCAAATGAATAATAACATCAACCTGAGGAATTTCATTTAGTTCCTGCCAACTGTAAGTATGTACTACACCACCTATTTCTGATTGATGAATATCCAATCCATAGATAACATGTTGGTTACCCCAACTTTTAGTGAAATTTGTACCGACAAACCCGTTAATGCCGGTGATAAGAATCTTCATTTTCTATTAATTTACCTTCTCGTAAGCACCCGAGTAGCTACCCCTTGATTATTCCGGAACATTTGCACCCACTGATGTACTTTATTGATGCTTTCTATCCTCTCAATTGCCTGACCATTATCCGAATGCAGTGTACATTGTGTCCGATATGCCTTTACCCGGAAGCCAGCCATTTTTTGAAGCAGGATCCCGGGGCCAGTATTTCCTGCATATCAGAGACCTTTCCCTTTTAACATCACTTTAATGCCCTTGCCGATAATTTTTAAATCGAGCATCAGTAATCCCAGGGACGATGAATGGATGTACCGGTTAACATATTCATATTCATAAACAGGGTTGCCAAATTCAGGGGTTCCTTTTCGAATATGGCCATAGCCCAACAGTCCTCCGCGGATGAGAGAACGGGTTACGTTTCCTTGCTGCAAATCGCGTTCATAGTGATGTATGGCAATGGGCCGGGGACCGACAATCGACATATCCCCTTTCAGGACATTATAGAATTGAGGAATTTCGTCCAGGTAGAATTTTTTGACAAATTTTCCCAGGTACGTTCTGGATTTTGGATCCCATTCCCTGGAGAAAGCGTGCCAATCGCCTTTTGCCTGCAATTCTTTATCGATGTATTTTTCTTTGATCAACCGGATTTTATATTTCCGGAAGACCTTGCCGGCGCTAACCGCGTTGTAATAAAAAAATAAAGGGCCCCTGTTTTCCGGGACAATAAGACCTTCAAACCCATTCGCGATCCATAATAGCAAGATGATGGGTGAGCAACACGATAAGATCAGGAAGGAGGCGGTTTTATCAAAAACTAATTTTAAAAGGGGAACTTTTAAAGGTCCTTTCAGTTTGAAGATTTCCAGGTATTGGGTTTTGATTTCTTCAGTAGGCGGTTTGTAAGGAAAAGCTTCCCTGGGTTCTGGCAGGGTTGTCATGGTTCGTATTTTTTAGATCAGATTGTATTTTGGGAGCCGGGTTTTCCGTTGTGGTTGCTTCGTTGATTTCGTTTTACTGCTGCAACCTCCCGCAATGACGGGATTGAAGAGCAGTAGCGGGCGACGGGTTATACGGCGTTCAGATAGGTTTTTTTCCCGAATATGGTTTGCCAGATAATACTCAGATCCCATCTGAAGTTCCAGTTATTGATGTATTCCAGGTCATATTTCACACGTTCTTCCATCTTCCACAGTTCATCGGTTTCGCCGCGGTATCCATTTACCTGGGCCCATCCGGTAATACCGGGTTTTACATAATGGCGGATCCGGTAATGCTCGATTAACGCCGAATACTGTTCCGTATGCTTCAACATGTGCGGGCGGGGGCCAACAACCGACATCTGTCCCCAAAACACATTTAAGAACTGGGGGAGCTCATCGATATTGGTTTTTCGGAAAAATCTTCCAATTTTTGTTACCCGTGCATCATTGTTCGTAGCCTGTTGTGTGTCCGCATTCCCATTCACACGCATGCTGCGGAATTTAATGCAGTTAAAGGTTTTGTTGTTGATACCGGTTCGTTTCTGGATAAAAAATACCGGTCCTTTTGAATTTAATTTGATCAAAATCGCCAGTATGGGGAATAACCATGAGAATAGGAAGATGATCACCATAGTGGAAAAAACGATGTCGAATAAACGTTTTTGGAAGCGCGCGCCAATGTTGTCGAGCGGAATTTCCTGAGGGTTGATCAGTACCAGGTCTCCTGCCGATTCGGCATTGACATGCGTTTTAAACCATTGTTGGTTTTCGGGTATAAACCGCAGCCGGACCCCTTTACTGTTGCAAATTTTCAGGTATTCCTCTTCTTTCAGGGGTGAGTTGACCAGCATCTGCGAAACAAAGACAATCTGTACCTGCAGTTGGTCAATGGCACTTTCTAAGTTTCGGGGGATGTCTGGAATGGTCTCCTCTGAAGGATTTGGTTCTGCAAAGCCGACAAATTGGTATCCCAGTATGGGGTTGCTGTCAATAATCTGCCGGAGCATCCGGCAGGTATCAGTTGTCCCCACAATGAGAGCCCGGTTTATGTTGACCCCCCTGCGGCGCTGGTATAGCAAGAACCTGTAAAAGATCCCGTAGAAAAGAAGATTCACGACTAAAAAGCAGACCGTGTACTTTAAAAAGAACGTCGGTGAAAAACTTACTGGCATTCCCAGGAATACGATGACTGATGCAACCATCACAAAGATCAGGGTTCTTTTCGTGATTCGCCAAACCCTGTTTAAAAAGCTGTCGCGCAGGTACAGGTTCTTTTTTGCAAAAACGAAATAGGTAATCAGCCACGACAGGTTCCCATGCATCCGGTACATGGTCAAGTCCGGGTAGTTTAGCGGCGATATATCCCCACTAAACCTGGCGGTAATTGTAATAGAGAGGTTAAGTATAAGCAGATCGAAAAACAGATAGAATAACAATAATTCCGTTTCATGCGATTTCATAATAGCGTCCCTTAAATGTTTTCTTAAATATTTTCCCGGGTTATTGCCTGAGTAAATTATTTTGCAAACAATTTCTACTTTGAACTAAATGGTTATTAATATTTAAACATTATCAAATTTCTCTTCTATCATATACCATACAAACTTTACATTCCCAATTAAGTACCTTCTCCACATACGTCTGGGCTCTTTAATTAAACGATAAAACCATTCCAAACTATGTTCCTGCCACCATAGCGGAGCACGTTCCACAGTACCTGCAAAAAAATCGAACACCGCCCCAATAGTACCCATATGACCTTTTACATCCAACTGATCCAGATGTTTGTATGCCCATTTTTCTTGTTTAGGTGCTGTCATGCCTATCCACAACAAATCCGGTTTTACTACATTAATAGCATCAATCATGGCCTGGTTTTCTTCTTTGGTAAACTCCGATTTATAGGGGGGAGAATAGGTATATATTTCCAAATGAGGATAATCCATATTTGCTCGTTCCTTAATCTTTGCCAACACGTCATCACTACTCCCCAGAAAGAACACCTTCCCTTTTTCTTCTATTTGTTCTTTGTTCTTTGTTCTTTGTTCTAATCTCATCATCTCCCATACAAACAAATCCCATCCTGCTATCCTTTCTATATTCTCTCCTCTTAACCACTTTATAGCCTTTACTATGCTTGCACCATCAGGTATCAATACATCGCCTTTAAGTAAGGCTTCTGCAAATTCTCTATCTTTACGCGCTAAATTGTAGGAGTGTGCATTAATGGTATTAATCAACAACTTCCTTTCGAGAAGTATAGCCAATCCATCTAGTCGTTCCAAAATTTTCGTACGTCTTAGTTTGATATAAGTCATTTTTTACTATTTAGGGTCTGCTTATTAATTTCCAATCAGGTACACAATTTCATTTGTGACATGACTAGATAAATGTTTATATTTCTCAATTTCTTGAAGTTATGCAAATTATATATTGATTAATTTGCTGATTTTCAGTACAAATGTCAATTATTCAGCAGACCATAATTAACTTGATTTTTCTACACCAAATTTGATTGAAGGCTTTTTGGGAAAGAAACAAGTAATTCTATTACTTGTCTAAGATTCGGGGGTAATAATAATCATATACGATTAGATAATTGCACTAAGATTCTATCCAATTCAAACCAAACTATTAATTTATAAATATATCTTCGGGGAATCTTAATTTTTCTATTTATGAAATACAACTTTGTAGTTTTATACAATGATCTAAGAGAGTTTGAAGTTGTGAAAGAACCCTTGTGAGACAAGAAATGAGCAAAAGAATCAGAAATATAATATACATACTTATTATTTAATGCGGAGTATAAGTAACAATACATATCAATTCCTGCTCCATACATTAAAAATTGATCATGATTTTTCTTGTTTATTACAATATTCAATGACTCTAATAATAACTCTTTAGTAAAAAGAGCACAACCAGGTGACACTGGAGTTCTATAACCTAATAAAAGATTCGAAATAAATTTGTTTGATGGAATTAGTTTATTCTTTTTATAAGTCTTATAAAAAGATACAGATCTTTCTTCAGAATGAATTATAGCGGGTGTATAGAAAAGACTAACTTCATCTTCATTAAAGAATTTTGAAATAGATAATAAGTAATTTGATTCTATCCAATCATCTGAGAATAACAACTTAATATATTTACCTTTTGCTTCTTCAATACCTCGAATCCAATTCTTTACAGGACCTACATTTGTATCATTTTGAAATAATTTAATTTTCGGCTCACCTCCATACTTCTCATTTAAAAATTCAAAAGTCCCATCTGTACTATTATTATCAACAATTATAATTTCAAAATTTGGATAATTCTGTATTAATGCAGAATCGACAGATTTTGAAACAATATCTTTTCTATTATAGACAGGAATAACAATACTTATTAATTCCATTATAAATATAAATCCAGTATATTTGTAATGCCAATCTCAGGATTAACATTACTTTTCCAATTAATAAAATCATTAATTTTTTTATTGTTCGCTATGAAAACCAATTGATCACTTTCTCTAAATGGTAATTGTCTATATTCCATCCTGATATTCAACTTTTGTTCCAGGAAAATAAATAATTCTAGCAGTGACAAACTTTTATCTATACCACCTCCAATATTAAATGCATGACCTTTCGTTTTTTCAATGTTGTTTGATGCTGAGAAATATAAATTAACTACATCGGATGAGTGAAGAACATCACGGACCTGCTTACCATTACCAGAAATTGTGAATGGCTCCTTAGCTGATTTGTTTTTAATTTCTATAGCTTTTTGTACAAACCATCCAACCCAACCCTGATCGTATGTAGCATGCTGATTTCCCCCATACATAGATGAGTGTCTAAAAACCACAGTCCGAATTCCAAATAATCTATAATAATCTAATAAATATTGATCAGCGGCACCTTTTGAGCAACCGTAAGGTGAATGAAAATCTAAAGAAATGTTTTCAGGAAATCCATTGGGGTAATCTTTGCAAATATATCGTGTGTCTGTCTCTTCAAACGATAAATATGATAAATCGCCGTAAACTTTATTTGTTGAAGAATACAATACAACGGTTTCGGGGGAATATTTTCGTATAGCATCTAATAGGTTAAAAGTACCTAAAGCGTTTACTTCGAAATCCAACCTAGGGTTTGCTATAGATGTAGTCATTGCAACTTGTCCAGCCAAGTGAAAGACATAATCGGGTTTGACTTCTTTAACAACTGTTTCAACATCGTTGTTATTGCGGATATCATATGAATAAAATTTAAACTCACCTTTATTATTAAGCCATTCAAGATTATCGGAGCTGCCATGACGAAAGAGATTATCAAAAATGAACAACTCTTCCCCTCTTCTTAAAACTTCTGCAGCTAAATTGGAGCCAATAAACCCACACCCGCCGGTAATTAAATATTTCATATATTTGATACTAAGATTTTATACTAATTGCTCATATGGTTTTTTGCAACCCCTCATTGATAGTGTTTAGAGGTCTCCAACCTAATTTCACTAATGCCGAATTATCAGTTTCAGAATGCATCAGCTCATTTTCGCGATAGGGTATTGCCCCGAAGTTAAGTTTCGAAGTACTACCTGTAAGATGTTTAAGTGTCATCATCAATTTTTTTATACTTATATATTGTTTAGTTGAGACTTGATATTCACTGTAATTGTCAAAAAGATCTTGACTTTTAAGTATTGTTTGATAAGCATTAACAACATCATCGATATAAATAAAATCACGCAATTGTTTACCTTCTGTCAAATCTATTGATGTTTCATTTTGCTTAAGACGTTTTATCATAGCAGTAATAAAGTTAGTTTCAGGTGCACCAGGACCATAGAAATGTTCCAACTGCATATTTACAATCTTTATTTCGCATCTTCGAAAATACAACCATTCACGGAAATGATTTTTAGTAAGTGCATACGCGCTAACAAAACGATCAAGTACCGTATCCGTATTAATAAAAGTATTACATCCATTTTTGATAGATTTATCAAGTAAATCGAATGGAATAAACAGATTGGCATTCGCTAATGTTCTTACGGATTCGTTTTGCCTGCCATAGAAAGTCGCTGTATGAATGATGATATCTATTTTATTTTCTACAAATAATTCATCAGGAATTCCATTTTCAACAGAGTAAACATTGAAATTATAATCATTAATCCGGTTCAAATTGTGCAAAGAATACTCGAGACCTATAATATTATAATTTTCATGAAGCGATTTTGCTAAGCTACTGCCAAGATAGCCATTTATTCCAGTAATAAGTATATTCATTTTCTAATGAATTTATTTTATGAATGAACTCATAGTGTTGTTTATTCCCAATCGTCTGTCAAGATATTTTCTTCTGGTACACCATTATCAACTAACCTCTTTTTAAAAGATTTAATCATTACTGGAGGACCTGAAATAAAATAGTTTGATTCAATTTTGTTCTCACTAATTATTTGATCAATATCAAGCAAACCATTCAAGTCTTGATAGAAAATTTTTATATTGTTGGAATGAGTAAAACCTTCTTCTGATTGTATTGCTTTCAGTTCGTTTTCATAAATGTTATATGCTTTATTCCTAAAACCCAAATAAATTTTTGGATTAGAATACTCTTTAAATGAAGCGTTATTGAATAATGAAAGAAATGGTGTTATGCCTGTCCCACCTGCAATAAAGACTGCGTTCTCTTTGTTGTGTGACCGCTGAAATAAGTCTCCGTATGGAAGCTTTAACCAAACTTCTGACCCAACCTTTAGCGATTCTTTCATTTGCCGCGTAAACTCACCTTTTACAGCATAAGTAATTCTAATCGAATCTTCAATAGGATTACTTTGCATCGAAAAACAACGTGATTCAGGCCATTGTCCAATACCGTCATAATCATTATCAAGCGCTAAGTGAAGAAACTGGCCAGGATGATATTTGAATGAACGAGATAGTGACACAAATTCTACTGTATAGATCCCTTCAAAGGGATTATTTATAGATTTAACTAACGATTTGTATTTTTTTGCCAACATCGATAACAATGTAATTATTTTACAATACTTTTTACAAAAGAATCAATCAGTTGTTCTGCATAGATGAACATTTCTTTTGTTAGTCCCGGATAGGTACCCAAAAAGAATGTATTGTTCATGATATAATCTGTATTATTAAGATGCTCTGATATTCGCCATTCTCTATTTATGAAACCAGGTTGCTTGGTCATATTACCGGCAAACAGATTACGGGTTTCAATTAAATTACTATTTAGAAAGCCTGTTAAATCATCTCGTTTAAATGGAGCATTCTCTTTTACGGTTATGATAAATGCAAACCAGGCTGGATCTGATCCCTCAGTTGCCTCAGGTAATATGAAATATTCGGAATATTTTTCAAATATGCGATACCATTCGTTAAAGTTTTCTTTCCTTTTCACGCAAAAATGGGGAAGCTTATCAATCTGAGCTGTGCCAATTGCTGCTTGTATATCGGTCATCTTTAGGTTGAACCCGATTTCAGAATAGACATATTTATGATCGAAACCGAACGGTAAATTACCAAATTGTTGTGAAAAACGCTTCCCACAAGTATTATTTTCTCCACCAGCGCAATAGCAATCACGACCCCAATCCCTGAATGCACGAACAAGTTGAGCTAATTGTGGATCATTTGTGCATATTGCTCCACCCTCACCAGTCGTAATATGGTGAGCCGGGTAAAATGAAATTGTTGATAAATGTGCAAAACTTCCTGTTTTCTTTCCTTTGTACTCACTCCCAAAAGCATCGCAGTTATCTTCTATCACCCACAAATCATACTTTCTTGCGAGATCCATGACTGCATCAATATTGAAAGGATTACCCAAAGTATGTGCAATAAAAATACAACGGGTTTTATCTGTTATTGCCCTCCGCATCATATCCACATCTATGTTATAAGTTGGAATATGAACATCGATAAAAACAGGTATTAAACCATATTGAATGATTGGTGTGACAGTAGCCGGGAAACCAGCTGCAACAGAAATAACTTCATCACCCACTTTTAATCGTTTTTCTCCTAATTTCTCAGAAGTTAATGCAGAAAATGCTAGTAGGTTAGCTGAGGATCCTGAATTCGTTAGTAGTACATGCTCAACATCCAGAAAATCTGCAATCTTTTCCGAAAATTCTTCTGAAAAACGCCCTTCCGTTAACCAAAAGTCAAGAGAAGCTTCAACCGCGTTAGACAGTTCTTTCTCATCAAAAACCCTACCGGCATAATTTATACGTGTTTTACCAGGAACAAAACTAGATTGACCAAATCGAGCCTGATAATATTCAATTGTTTTTGTTATAATTTCGTTGCGAAGTATTTTATAATCTGTCATAATAAAACGTTTTTTTTTACGAAAAGTTACAGTGAAGAATCAAAGTATTGATAAATTTGTCTTATTGTCACCTCTCTTATATTATCTTTATTAATATATGCTATATTCCACTCAACAATGCTATTTATAGCGGTTTGAATATCCCATCTTGGTTCCCAACTTAATTCTGCCCTGGCTTTAGAACAATCGAGTTTCAGGTAATTTGCTTCATGCGGTTGTGGATTTGTATCAATCTCGAATGATGCACCATCCCCCCATATCTCGCATATAGTTTTTGTAATCCACGCTACATTTCTTGCATCATGATCATCCGGTCCGAAATTCCAGGCTTGTGCATATTTAGGACCTTCAGTATAAAGCAATTCTGCTAATCTCAGATAACCACTTAAAGGTTCTAAAACATGCTGCCAAGGACGAATTGAATATGGACTGCGGATTCTTACCTTTTCTCCATTAGTGATTGCTCTGATAAAATCAGGAATAAGCCTGTCCTCGGCCCAATCACCTCCACCAATCACGTTACCGGCTCTGGCCGTTGCAACTGCAACACCATGATTCTCGTATTCTTTTGGATTAAAGTAGGAATTTCGATAAGCAGAAGTTACGAGCTCAGAACAGCCTTTGCTATTTGAATAGGGATCATAACCACCCATTGGTTCATTTTCCCTGTAACCCCAGTGCCATTCTTTGTTCTCATAGCATTTATCTGTAGTCACATTTACGATTGATTTAACAGAAGAGGTTTTTCTACAGGCTTCCAGCAGATGCACAGTTCCCATTACATTCGTAGAATATGTTTCTACAGGAATTTTATAAGATTCTCTTACTAATGGTTGTGCAGCCATATGAAAAACAATTTCTGGCTGTACTTCCTGAATAACTCTCGTCAAATAATCTAAATTACGTACATCACCAATGTATGAAGTAATCAATTCCTCGATATTGGCTTCTTTGAATAAACTTGGGGATGTGGGTGGATCTAATGCGAAACCATATACATCGGCACCCAACTCATTTAACAAAAGACATAGCCAAGAACCTTTAAAACCGGTATGTCCCGTAACAAATACTTTTTTGCCTTTATAGATATTATTGAAAAGATTCATATTGTAAACTTTAATTCAATTGATAAAAAAAGACACTCGTTCTACCATTTAACCCAGGGTGCTGTGCCCTGCTCTATCATTTCTTCAAGTTGGTTTTTATCCCTCAGTGTATCCATAGGTTTCCAGAAACCTTTGTGTTTATAAGTAAACAATTGACCATCACTTGCCAATTTTTCAAGAGGTGATCGCTCAAATATTGTTTCATCACCGTCAGTTATATAATTAAATACTTCAGGTTGACAGACAAAAAAACCGGCGTTAATCCAACTACCATCCCCTTTTGGTTTTTCCTGGAATGAAGTAACTCTGTTTTCGTTGGTGATCTGCAAAGAACCAAAACGTCCTTCAGGCTGTACGGCTGTCATCGTAATTGCTTTACCATGATTCCGATGGAAATCAATCAATTGAGTAATATTTACATCAGAGACACCATCTCCATAAGTTAGCATAAAGGGTTCATTTCCGACATATTTTTGTACTCTTTTTATTCGTCCTCCTGTCATTGTATCCATACCGGTATCCACCAATGTAACTTTCCATGGTTCGGCATGATTCGCATGATGAGTAATGCTGTTTGTCGACATATCAATAGTCATATCTGACATGTGTCGGTAGTAATTGGCAAAATATTCTTTTATCATGTAACCTTTGTAACCACAAAGTATAATAAATTCGTTAAAGCCATAATGAGAATATATTTTCATGATATGCCACAGAATCGGTTTTCCGCCAATTTCTACCATTGGTTTAGGTTTTAGAACTGTTTCTTCTGATAACCGTGATCCTAATCCACCAGCAAGAATTAATACTTTCATTTGAATCAATTTAATATTTTATTTTTCAACCTAGCATAACAAGAAAACACCTTTCGAGCGTCTCTTATTATATCTTTATTTTTTATGATATTGTGATCAAAGTTAAAAAATACTTTCTCACCATTATCTATTGTAGTAGAAAAACGATTTCCTTTTTTTGTATGAGTTGCATTAGCTCCAAATCCAATATTTTGAATTTTAGATTTTGAAGGAAAAACAGTAACTTGGTTTTTTTTAAATTGATCATAACACCATCTAATAGCCCATGAGTCAATTCTGCCCTTCATTTGACTATCTAACATTTGAGGCAAATCACTTCCGCCTTGCATAAATTTAATTTTTTGTATAATGCTTTTCTTTAACTTATTATAGTCTTTTACTTCCCAATCAATAGTTGACCATTTATTTTCCCAAGTGCCCCATCCCCATGAATAAGGTCTATTTCCAAAATAATAGTCCTTGCAATAATTTCTTAATGATTTAAGATCTAAAGTATAACCAGAAACAGAATGAATTTTAGGATTATGCTCATAAAAAACAAGAGCTTGATTCATAAAATTCAAAAAGTTGGGTGATGTAATTAAATCGTCTTCCAATACAATTATTTTTCCATATTGCTCAATTATTTGCGTAACGCCTGAAATGATAGAATTGGCTAAGCCTTTATTTGTGGGTGATTCATAAATAGTAACTGATTTAAAGCCATCAATAGTTTTTAAATAATTTCGAACATCATTTACCTTTTGAGCGCCATTGCTATCTTTTGACCCATCCGAAAAAATAAACAATTCACTTTCAGATGCGAGATAATTTTGCTTTAAAGCCTCTACTGTTTGCTGAGTTTCGGAAAGGCGGTTGTAAGTGAATAAGCAAATGGGTGCGAGTTTATTTTGATATTCTTCCATAAAGTGAAGGGATAATTGTTTTTAAATAGGCTTTTAAGGCAAAAATTATCCATTTATTACCCCAAAATTTTTTACGGTATTTATTATACTCTTTTATGTTGAGTCCTTTAGGGGAATGGAGTAATTGCCAACGTTTTTTTAATGAATTTTTGGGATTAAACCACCCCGGGACTCCTAGATTAGGCGAACAGGTTGCTATGTAATGCTTGGAGGCATAACATTTAAATCCTGACTGAATCGCACGCAGTCCATAATCGTTATCTCCCAAAGTATGAGTATAATCGTTTGATAACATGCCAATTTGTTTAAAAATAACTTTTGGTACTAATACTAAATTTCCATTGATGTATTTACTTTCCTGTAACTGTCCGTTTGGTAAAATCAGACCAGTATCATTTCTACCACCATACGAAAATTCATTTTTTCCCACATCAGACCTGCATGTCCCAACTATAATTGCAGGTTTATTATCTATTTTAAATGCTTCGTTATAGTTTTCAATTAGCTCTGTTAATGCGTTTTTGTCAATGATGGTATCATCATTTAACCATAAATAAAAATCGTACTCTGCAGTCTTAGCCGCTGTTTCCCATGCCAAATGCATCCCTTGGTTCCAATACAAATTTCCATCTCCTTCTATAACATGTACAGCCGAATACTGCATTCTGACAGTATCACCTGTACCATCCGCGCTGCCATCATCCACCAAGAAAACTTCTAAGCTATATCCTTCGGGAACCGTACAAGCATACAAAGCCTGTAAACATTTTAATGTTGTTACTCTGCGATTGTGACATGTAATTAGAACTGCTAATTGTTTCATTGAATTCTACATCAGTTAAATATTTAAATGTAAAAAAGAGATGTTTATCCATTATAATCTAAATCACTTGATATCTCCGATTGTGAATTTTTTATCACATACGGTGGCAGTCTACGCCTCCTATAACGCACATTAAAAATACCACGTACCCACACTTTTACTTGTTGATTGGTCATTTGCCTGAATTGAGTTGAGAAACAAAGTCCAATCATCACCCAAATCATAAAATAATTCATCGTAAAATTGGTAAAATTCTCCACCCAGGAATATACCCAGTGAAACGCTATATACAATCCTAGAATTTTGGCAAATATGTTATTGCCAGACTTATAAATGGCTGTATAAGATGCTCGGAAGAAAACAAAAAAATAAAGAATCACACCAACAATGCCTGTCCAGGTAAAAATATTCGATATGCCCACTTCATTCGCCAAACGTTCACCTCGCTTGTTTAAATCTGTTTCAGCAAATGCAGAGCTAATTGTACCCCTTGCCGGACTGCGCCCTATTAACCAACTATTGTAATAAGAGGCCGTTTGTAGTGCGTCTCTATAAATAAATGTTCTCGAATCTGAAAGTAAAGACTGTTCTGATACTCCTCCTTTCTCGTTTTTATCTGTTTTTACGGAATAATCACCAGATATATAATTTTGAAAATCAAATACATTAAAGTTACTAAAAACGCCTAAAAATAAAAATATAATTGGTGCTGCAAAAAGTACATACATAAGCGCTTTAATAAAATGCAAAGAGATAAACCTTCGAAAGTAATAAATATTTGATAGTAAAATAGCAACCGAAAAACGTATTACATTACTACGGACAGCCAACCCTATAATTATGGTAATTATTGCTATGGCGGCAATGCTTACTTTCCACTTAAATTCTAAAGTAGATAAAAATAATAATATTAATGTAATTGGGACTAAATAAAATCCTAAATCTGCATGTATGGATAATGGAAAAATCAATATAAATAAAGGAAGCGCGTATTTAATGTAGTATTTCATTATGTTCTGGGTATATTCGAGGCTTACTGCCGAATAAACCGCCAGTGGCAACAGTAATGCCATTGCATTACTTACCAACCCTTTCCAGTCCCAATAAGTATGAGCAATAAATAAACCCCGAACAATATTAAACATCATCCACCAAAGGAATACGTTTACGGTTATTATTCCCCGTGCCGCATCAGTTTTTTTAAAGAAATATTTTTTCCACACCCAAAGTTGGTACAATATAAAGGTAGAAATTAGCCACCAGAATGTAGTGTTATAAATAAAATCCAAAATAAACGAATTTGAAAATGGTAATATAGAATATATTGATAATGCAGTTACCCAAAAACCAATATTTTTTAACTGTTTCGCCCTAAAAGTATTGCTACTCATTGCATATTTTTTATAAGTTTATTTTGATGAATATAAATTAAATATTCGTCTTGCGTTTTCCAACATATTGTATTTTTCATTTACAAACCTAAATCCGTTTTCACTTAATTTGTTTCTTTTTTCTAAGTCTTTGTATAGTGAAATAACACTTTTTGCTAAAACAAGGTAATCTTCAGCAATAATAATACTTGTTTCTACTTCGTTGTTAAAATCTCTCAAACCAGGTACATTATATAAAATTGCTGGTATTTTACAGGCCAAAGCTTCGATTGTAGAAATAGGTATCCCTTCATAACGACTGGTCATTAGATAAATATCGGAAGCAATTAAATAGCTACGCACATCAGTTTGATTACCGTTAAAGCGAATATACGGACTGACATTGAGTTTGTTAGCCAACTGAATTTCATCTGCTTCCAATTTGCCGGTACCTAAATGCAAGTAGATTAGATTTGGAATTTGCTTCCGTATTTCGGGAATTGCACGTATTATTTCAGAATGCCGTTTTACAGGACTGCAACCTCCCACCGAAACAATAACAAATGCATCTTGCGGGATATTTAATTTCATTCTTATTTCACACTTTTCATTTTCTTTTGCAGGTGTAAAAACTAAGCTATTGTACCAGTTGTAAATCTTGGTAGTCCTATTATGATAGAGTTCCAATTCATGTGTGAATACCGAGTCGCTAATGGTTTGAAACTTACATCCAAATAAATATTTTGCCGTCCAGCGCAACCAAAGATGATAAGGATAACTATAGAAATGAGTTGGAAAGACACTATGGAAAGTATAAACAGATCGGATGCCTGCTACCCAAGCACAAAATGCCATCATCCAATAAGTTCCATGACTGTGGTTATGGACTACCTGATATTTTTCAGCTTTCAACATCCGAATAAATCGAACCGCAAATAGCAATCTTTTCCATAATTTTGATACCGGTGGATATGGAATATGTTTCACGGCATACCCTGCTTTTTCGAAATAAGGGGCATACTCACCAAGTTGATCAGCTGTGGCTACTACCGTAAGCTCACATCCTTTTTCCTGAAATAAAGGCGATGCACCTACGTACATAATTTCAGCACCTGAAAACTTTAACGAATGGAGTATATGAATGACTTTCACGGTATTAGTTATTTCTTTTTCCCAATAAAATAAATGTCATCTGAAAAATGGGATTCATCTGCGTAAAAGTTTGAACTAGTTTGAATTCTTTTATAAATCAGATAAAAGTTATTTTCTAAAAATGATAAAACTACATTTTCTTCTACTTTTAATGGATGAGCAGCATCATAAGTATTATCTACAGCATCCTTTATATCGTTATTTTTTATTAGTTTATCTTCGAAAATAAAGTATGATCCTTTATTTGTTATTTTTAATATTTTATCAAACAGTTCTTCAACATCAAAACAATGTTCTATTACATTAATCATTACTACTAAGTCATAACTTTCAGCTATGCTTATTTTTTCACCAGGTATATTGAGTAATTTCCTGACTTTTATTTTATGCGATAATATTTTAAGATATATTTTGAATAAGGAGGGGGCATATTTTCTGACGATTTTTCCGAGAATAGGTAAATATTCACTATATAATCTCTTTTCATTATATCTTACATAGGGATGATTCAAATATTCAAATATCATAGGGTCTAAAAGTGTGATTGATTCAATGTTTGTTAGTTTTTTTTGATATAATTCTCAAATTTGTGAATGGACCACAACCAATTTCCAATGCATTTCTAAATGATAAATTTTTAATTGATTTATAGTCATCAAATTGTTTTTGATGATAGTCATTTCGGTCGTTTTCGCTTTTAATACCTCTCACAAACCAATGATTTTTTTCGCATGCTTGAGCTTTTTGCCATCTCTCCAAGGACACTTTGTAAACTCCTTTTTTGTCATCTAAAAACTTTTTATCATTTTCTTTTTTTTGAGCATCAACTGCTTTATCACCTGTAAGAATATTGATTTTCTCGTCTATAAAAAAATTTGTTTTCATAATATTACCTCCTTGATTATATTTTATTGTTCATTTAATAATTAATATCCCATGTAACGTTTTCTCTAATTATTTTGGTAGGGACACCTACATTTAAGGTTTTTGGCAATATACTTTTTGTTACTACTGAATTCATTCCAATAATAGCTCCATTACCTATAGTAACTCCTTTTAATATTCTAACATGGTTGCCTACCCAAACATAATCACCAATAAAAACCGGCTTTTCCTGATTAATGAAATTATTATTTTCATCAAAAATAGAATGGGTATCACTTGCCCATATTTCTATATCATCAGCAAACAAATTGTTTTTACCAATTACAATATTATTATTTTTACCTACATTTACCATTCGGATTTGCCCAAAAGATGTTCCTTCATTAATAATAATTTTACAATTTGATCCCCTTATCTGAATTAAACCATTTCTTAGTTTTACGCCTTTTTTTATTTCAATTGTGTTGCCTTTACCATCAATCGTTATTTTTGTATTAAAAAGAAAGGACTCCCGAGCAAAAAATTTATTTTCAAAGCCATCTATATATATCTTAGTCCTATCAACAAAACAATTCTCTAAGTTTATCAAATTATTATTGTTTACATGACACCAAAAGAATTTAAAATGTGTCTTGGGTGCAACTATATTTTTATTGAAAAGGAATAGAGACTTATTGAAAACATTCAATAACAATATTATTATTTTTTTTATCATAAGCTTTTACCAATAACATCCACCTTCTACTTTATTCAATTCATTGGGTCTTTCATTTTCAAGAGGAGAAGTCCAATATTCATTCATTAGATTTGAGTAAGAACCAACAGGAATTCCCCATACATCCACTCCATAATTAGGGTTCTCCCAACGCTTGCCTTTAACTCCAAATAAGAGTTGCAAGCTGCCTCCAAAATGAACTGCTTTCTTTCCCATACGTTTCACGTGAGCAGCCAATGGAAACCCATACGCCCCGGCGCCAATCAGGCAAATATCATACTCTGTTTTATTTATTGCTGATTTCATATATTCAAATGCTTCAAACCAATCATTAAATGCTGTTTTCTCTCCAGCAATACTCTGTACCGCTTTAATCGTTTTCAATTCAAATAATGGCAGTATGCTTTTCGAAGCGAAAAGCTTTTCTCGTTTATTATATTGATTCTCGATAGTTTGCGCAAAAGGATGCACTACCAGTACTTTTTTACCCTCCAACGACTTTGTCCATGGATTCTCCGCCCAAAAAGGCTCTATTAATCGTAAATGCACTTTTGAAGCATTCCGCATCTCATTTTCAAATTGTTTTTCATCTGCCAGCCACGAACCCAAAATATCCACTTGTGGAATATCCTGAAGCATTAACTCACAGAATTGTTCAATTTTCTCAATAGTAGGAGGGAAAAAACCGCTCCATTGTTGCATTTGGTTGAGAATACTATTACCCCACCACCACGGGCTGGAGTTCCCTTTAATATAAGATAATACTTGTTTCTTATGTTGGTGAACCCCAATATAATTCATTAAGCACGTCAATTCAGTACTTCCAAAACGTGCAATCATACAAGGTTTATCTGCCATTAAAGCATCGTATATCAATTGAGAAGCCTTATTGGGGTCTTGTTCGCACTCCGGCTTCACAGATTTTGTGCCAAAAGCCTGAGCATAGATCTTTCGAAGTGCTTTAAGGGTGTATATGAAGAGTTTATTCATAAATTTCTTAATTTTTCTATTTCAAATTGACCTTTCTCATCTGCCAATATCCAATCTTTTGTTTTCGGGTATCCATGCCAAAAATTACGGGGACAAACTTTAATGCCATTATTCAACAATGCCGGTTTATAAGAAAAGGAGCTTTTGCTTGTAATCAATAAATCGGCATATATCAAATGGAGAAAAGAATCTTGTGCACCCATATCTAAGCAAAAATGAATATTATCAAACTTCTCAAAACCTGTAAAATCTCCACGCTCCCCCTGTGAAAAAAGATAGATTGCAATCGGTTTATCTATTTTAATAGTTAAAAGTACATTTGTCAGCACTTCTTCAAAATACTTGTTATCCTGCCATCGCATTACCAGATTGGGATTTTTATTCTTTTGGCTAATTGAAATATCGCCTCGTCGTACATGTATGGCAATATTAAAATATGTATTATTATAAATAAGCCGATCTGCTTTACGTGACGATGTAGTATAAAACTTTTGTTTAATATCCTCCATCACCCCGTATTGATCGTGATAGAACTGATCTTGTTCTGCAATAAAAACCACATTTTTCTGACGATAAGAATCAATGATTCTCTGAATTAATACAATTTCTTCAGGTTTGTTCTCATCAAACAAAGGTAATAATACTTTTTTATATCCTTGTTTTCGTAAAGCATCAACCTTCACTTCATCATTGCCAAAACCAAGAAAATTTTCCCATTTTGTTTGTGCAAAAGGAATATGAGCAAACTTCAATCCAAATTGCTTTGCAAACCAATAGCCTGCATTCCAGTTTGCCATTTGATGCCCAATGCCTGCCCCTGGGTTAGGACGTGCGGCAAAATAACAAGCATTATTGTTGGCAACAACCTCCCCTTTTTTTAGAAACAGAAAGCTATGCCAATACGACTTGTAAATATAAGGGTATAGTGGAGTATTATGGGTGCGAGTAACAATTTCTCCCCATAATCGGTTTTTTACCTTAAAAAATAAATTGAGAAAAGTAAATATTTTATTCATTCAATATTTTGCTTTTTATAAACAAAACTCCTTAATTTATAATAAATAAACAATAATATGTCAAAAATTTCATTTAAACGAATTGGGAGTGTTTTATTATAAAATAAACGTGGTAATGGGACATGGTATAAATCAATAAATGTGTTATAAGGCACAAAAGAATTCATATCTTTATTTTTCCCAATCCACTCTTCAGCATAATATCTATCATAAATATCCAATGGTATCAAGGGGAGTGTTTTTATATACGCCGATTTTGCAAACCAAAAATTTCCACAAAAATGAGGCGACCATTTCGGAAATGCTCTAAGATTCGCGCCATAGGTATTATAATTTAATTCAAAGGCATTTAACATTAAGTCGCATTTGTAAAATAAAAAGTACTCTAACTCTTTTCTCCAATATGGAACACCTCTTTTTTTATTCTTGTTTACTGAGACTCCCTTCGAATGAAAATAAAAAGCATAGAATTCTTCATTTTGAGCTTTCTGATGCATAAATCTTAAAATTGGATATTCAAAAAGTTCCAAATTTGTATCAACTATTTGGAGTGTGAATTTAGCTGGTAAAATTTCATTTAAAATATTTAGATCATTATCCTCAGAAATTAAAGCGCACACATATATTTTAGTCGATAATTGAAAAAGAGGACTTGAAGTTAGAGAATTAACCTGTTCAATTACAATTTCCTTCCAATCTCCAATGCAACAAATATGATAAAAACCATAAATATCTATATGATTTTTTGATGAATGAACATTCATATTGATTTAATCTGAAACAATTTATGTGTTTATATTTATTTTGTTCTCATTTATTCACCCTGTAGTAGTTTACATACTTTATTTGCGAAATAAAATGAAGTACATTCCTATTTATATTTTGAAACGCCTTTTGCAATGATTACTTTTATGCTTAATCGCTCGCCATTCGTTAAGCCAACAAACCAGCTCACAAATACAAAGGACACAAAACTAATACCAATAACTAAAAACAGACGGAGCAAACCTTCGGATAAAATAAATATTGGAATTATAGATAACATACCAACCAGCACAAAGGAAATTAAACAAGGAAAAACTACTGTTTTTAAATAAATAGGTATTGATAGCTCACAAGTTGAACTTGCGAAATAGAGAATAATAACTGCATTTAACAATGAGTATAGAATGAAAACAAAATACATAGCAACAGGAGAATAATGGAGTGCAAAAAGGAAATAGGTAATTCCTAATGGGAAAAGATTAAGTATTGAACTAACGATTTGAAAAGTACGTATATTCCCCACAGCCGAAATGGCAGCTACCATAGTTACAAATAATTGTTCAATCAACATTCTAATGAGTAATAATCGAGTGAAAACAACTGCATATTCCGGCACTTTCTCCAACCAAAGCTTAAAAATAAACGGAGTTTCAATGAGTACAGGAACAAAAAAAAACATCATCAGAAAAAAAGAAAGCTTACTACCCATCATAGAGGCTTTTAGCATCAATTGCCTGTTACCTGCCCCCTCGCTTTTAGCGATCACAGGGTTCAGTGCTTTCAGCATGGTGCCTGCAAAAGCTCCAAGCTGGCCACTTACTTGATTGGCTATGCCTTGTGCAGCATTCACGATGGTACCGAAAAACATATTCAGAACGATACCCTGACCGTAGTTGGCAATCAAGCTCGTGGAAGAGCCAAGAAACGACCATCCGGCAAAAGAGGTCATCTCCCTGAAGAGCGGCTTGCTGTAATACCGTTTGATATGCAACGTCACCTCCTGATACCGCGCATGGCAATAAAGTTGCTTTATTCCCATCAGAACAACAGGAACCAAAGCCATAAACAGCCCATATACAATCAGCCTGTCGGTAGTGATATGCGTAATATAGAGAGCAATGCCTAAATTCATCACCACCTGCACAATGCGGATAATGGCTACCAAAAGCATGTTTTCATGGGCATTGATCACCGCATCGTAAGGAACAGTGATAATGGAAAAAAAAGTGCTCATCACCATAAAGTGATAAATCAGCTTTGCAGACCCTATCCGTTCGGGAGGTATTTTCAGTATGCCATGAAACAGGAAGTACCCCGTTCCCTCGATAACAAATACAACGATGACTCCGATCAGCAGATGCAACACAATACTCACATTGAAAATGTTTTTTTGCTTTTTTACATTCCCCTCACCTTCGGCATACGACATAAAACGCATGGTAGCACTCGCCATCGCCGAAGACAAAAAAGTAAGCAGGGAAATAGCACCACTCACCACATTAAAAATTCCAAAATCACTCACCCCCAGCGCAGCCAAAACCAAACGGGTAACATAGAGAGACATAAACACCGTAATCGCCATCTGTGCATACAGAAAGCCGGTATTTATTGCTACACGTTTAGCAGGGTGTTGGGTCGGCATTGTTAACCTAGTGTTATGTTAATCATTAAATGACGGATATAATCTTTTGAGTTTAATCCTTGCGCCTTTAGACGTGAATTGCCAATTTATCGTCGCAAGTTTATTATTGCGATTTTCTTGCCAAGCGCAAACTTCACTCCGAATTTCATCTATGGCGGAATATGCCTGCTCAAGCATTGCTTGTTCAATACATGCAATTCTATCTCGGCCATATTGAGCCAACTTGCGTGCTTTGGGGTGTAGGTGAAATCAAACCGATCCCATATCCTCTTTGCTTCTTCCGGTTCGAATGCTTCATACAGAGCACCTGGCGTATGTGTTTTGAAATTATCCATTATCAATGTTATTTTTTTTGCTTCGGGATGCATCTCATCAGCAATCCTCTTAATAAAGTGAGCCCAGTCCTTCTTTGTCTTGCTTTCTGTGACTTCCACCATCCGTTTTCCCTTCAAAGGCTCATTGGACATAAAGATGTTGACAACCCCGTGCCGGACATATTCATAATCCACACGGGTTTCCTGTCCGGGCTTCATGCAGGTTGAGTTACAGTCCTCTATCAATTGCTTCGGAGATTCATCCATACAAACTACAGGGTAGTCCTCATCGTACGGCTTTTTATAGATGTCTAACACATTTTCCATGTGGGCGACAAACTCTCCCCAAATGGTTGAAGGAATTATCCATCCTTGCACTTTCCAAGGCTTAAGTTCGTTTTTTTTAAAACCTTGCCGACCGTGACATGGGAAATATAATCAATATATTCCAACTCAACCATCCTGTCGGCAAGTAAACGTAACGACCAGTTGGCAAATCCATCAGGTGGTTTACTACAGCACAATGATACCAGCTTGGCTTCCAAGTCCCCGTCCACCTTGCCCTCGTATACACGACTGGAAGGGTGTCGCTCCAAAGTACCCTCCAGCCCCTCTTCGATAAACCGTTTCTTCACCCTGTCTATTGTGCGCATTCCTATACGCAGCACCTTGCATATCTGTTCATTGGAGACCTTTCTGGAGTACTCTCCCTCATCAGTATTGAGCAGGATATAGGCCGCCCTGTATTTTTGCGACTTGTGGCAACCTTTGTTGATTATCGATTCCAATTCCTCAACCTCTGATTTTGTTAATTTAATCGTATATCGTATAATGGCGTTTTTTCGCAAAGATACGAATAATATACGACATATTATAATTTACAAAACACTAGTCTTTCCGAATAGCATTTATCATTCATTCCATTGATATTCAGATATATAATACAAAATATTCTACCTTGTTTCGTACATTTCCTCATAATACTTCTGATAAACTCCATTTGTCACACTATCTAACCATTCCTGGTTGTTGAGGTACCAGCTTACGGTATTTTCAATACCTTCTTCAAACTGCAAAGTGGGTTCCCACCCCAATTCATTTTTCAGTTTGGTGGCATCGATGGCATAGCGAAGATCGTGTCCGGCACGGTCTGTAACATACGTGATTAGTTTCTCCGAAGTACCTGTTTCACGACCTAACAGCCGATCCACAGTCCTGATGATTACTTTAATGAGGTCAATATTTTTCCACTCATTAAAACCGCCAATATTATACGTGTCGCCTGTTTGACCCTTATGGAAAATCAGATCGATGGCTCTGGCATGGTCTTCTACATAAAGCCAGTCACGAATATTCTCTCCTTTTCCATAAACCGGGAGCGGTTTGTTGTTACAAATATTGTTGATAAAAAGCGGGATCAGCTTCTCCGGAAACTGGTAAGGACCATAGTTGTTTGAACAATTTGAAATAACCGTTGGAAGTCCGTAGGTATCATGATATGCCCTCACAAAATGATCACTCGCAGCCTTCGATGCCGAATAGGGACTATGCGGATCATATTTTTTCTCTTCTGTAAACAGGGAATCATCAAACTCCAGGGTGCCATAAACTTCATCGGTGGATACGTGATAAAACAACTTCCCATCAAAATCATTCGCCCAACTTTCTTTCGAGGCCTGTAACAAGGAGAGAGTTCCCATCACATTGGTTTTGGCAAAGGTAAACGGATCTGTGATACTTCTGTCAACATGACTTTCCGCGGCAAGATGAATGACTCCATCTACCTTGTATTTGGTAAAAACGTCCAACATTCTCACCAGATCACAGATATCTTCTTTGAGAAAGATATAATTCGGTTTGCTTTCAACATCCCGGAGATTTTCGAGGTTGCCGGCATAGGTAAGTTTATCGAGATTGATGATCCTGTATTCCGGGTATTTGTTTACAAACAACCTTACCACATGTGATCCTATAAAACCGGCTCCACCGGTAATAAGTAAATTTCTTCTATAATTCATAGGTTCTTATTCATTTCATTGATCAAAAAGATTTACCTGAGCAAATCAATACAAGACTTTAAAGAGTTGCGCCAGTAAGGTATTTCCAGGCCGCGATCACGCTTTATCTTTGCTTTATCAAGTACTGAAAAATGTGGACGTGTAACCTTTGTTGGAAATTCATCGGAATGACAGGGTTTGATATGACAATCATTCCCAAACAATTCATTGATAGCGATCGCAAAATCGAACCATGAACAAACGCCCTCATTGGAGTAATGATAGATCTCCTTTTGGTTTTGAAATAATCCATTATTAATGATGGATAGTATCGCATCTGCCAGATTTCCGGGAGCTGTGCCATTGATCTGAAGTGCAGCCTCTTCATCATCTTCCGCTTTATCTACATTTGTATAGGCAGCACAATTGATGATGATATCGATTTGATGATCTGCAACGAATCTGTTCACTGCACTTTTATCCGTGATATCCAGCTCCGTAACATCGGTATATAAGTAATTACCGGAACGTTCGTTCTTTGTTAACTCCCTGATTTCACTCCCAAGCTGACCCTTTGAGCCGGTAACCAATATTCTATACATACAGATTTTCGTTGAAGTCAAACAAAAAGACGGATTCTTTCAAAAGTGGATTCTGTCTGTCTTTTTCGGATAATTGAATTTGAGATGCATCCATTTGCCAATCAATCGCCAATTCAGGATCGTTATACGCGACAGAGCCTTCCGATAATGGGGAGTAGTAGTTATCACATTTGTATTGAAAAACGGCATCATCACTCAACACGACAAACCCATGCGCAAAACCACGAGGCACAAAGAATTGCTTCTTGTTTTCTTCAGATAAGCGTATGGAAACATATTCCCCAAAAGTCGGTGACCCTTTCCGAATGTCCACAGCAACATCCAACACTTCTCCTTTTACAACACGCACCAACTTTGACTGAGCATGGGGTGGTTTCTGAAAATGTAATCCCCTCAAAACTCCAAATGATGAACGGGATTCATTATCCTGTACGAAACGGGTATCACATACATTCTCCTGAAACCATTTTTCGGAAAATGATTCCATAAAGTACCCCCTGGTATCGCCGAAAACCTTTGGCTCCAGAATTACAACTCCGGGAATATTCGTATGAGATATTTTCATTTCGTATGAACCAAATTCACCAGATACTGTCCGTATCCATTTTTCTTCATGGGTGACGCGATCGAAAGCAATTGTTCATCACTTATCCAACCATTTCTCCAGGCAATTTCTTCCAGGCATGAAATTTTTAAGCCCTGTCTTTTTTCAAGGACCTCTACAAATACAGAAGCTTCTGAAAGTGAATCATGAGTACCGATATCCAGCCAGGCAAAACCACGTCCAAAGATTTGAACTTTCAAATCTCCCCTGTTCAGGTATTCCTGATTTACCGAAGTGATTTCCAGTTCTCCACGAGCTGATGGCTTGATATTCCCGGCAATCTCAACCACGCTGTTGGGATAGAAATACAAGCCAACAACTGCATAATTGGATTTTGGGCTTGCCGGTTTTTCTTCAATGCTCAATACATTGCCGTTTTTATCGAACGCTGCTACCCCATAACGTTCAGGATCATTTACATAATAACCAAAAACGGTAGCCTTGTTATTGCTTTCAGCATCTTTCACGGCATTTCGCAACATATCGGGAAACCCGTGCCCATAAAAGATATTGTCACCCAGTACCAAACAGACAGAGTCATCACCGATAAACTTCTCTCCGATGATAAATGCTTGCGCGAGTCCATCCGGACTCGGTTGTTCAGCATACTGAAAATTGACACCGTAATCGCTTCCGTCTCCCAGCAACCGTTCAAATCCGGGCAGATCCTGCGGGGTCGAGATGATCAGGATATCCCTGATTCCTGCCAACATCAGTACCGAAATTGGATAGTAAACCATCGGCTTGTCGTAGATGGGCAATAGCTGCTTGCTTACTCCTTTGGTAATAGGGTATAACCGGGTGCCGGATCCTCCGGCAAGAACAATTCCTTTCATAATTAATTTCTATTTTCCTATGCCAATATATTTTAAACCTACCAGGGTTTCCTGATTGAACACATTTCGACCATCAATTAATACCGGACTTGACTGCATAGAACGTTTAATCACTTCCCAATTGGGCATTCGAAACTCGTTCCATTCGGTTACATGAAAAATTACTTCAGCATCCAGCACTGTATCATAAAGGTCTTTTGCATAGGTTACCGTATCACCAATTATTCGTTTACATTCATCCATTGCTACAGGATCATATACAGACACCTCGCATCCGGCTTCTAACAATTTATGAATCAGGACTAATGATGGAGCTTCACGCATATCATCTGTTCCGGGTTTGAATGATAAACCCCATACGGCAACTTTTTTCCCTTGAATTTTTCCGTTATAAAATGAATGGAATTTATCAAATAGAATATTCTTTTGCAATTCATTTACTTCTTCAACGGCGTTCAATATCCTTAAATGATAACCTTTTGCATGAGCAGTCTTAATTAAAGCCTTTACATCTTTGGGAAAACAGGATCCTCCATATCCAACACCGGGATACAGAAATTTATTACCAATCCGTGTATCACTTCCAATTCCTTTACGAACCATATTCACATCTGCTCCAATTCGTTCACAGAGATTTGCTATCTCATTCATAAAACTAATTCTTGTAGCTAACATAGCATTTGCAGCATACTTTGTCATCTCTGCTGATGGAATATCCATAAAAATGACACGAAAATTATTTAATTGAATGGGTTGATATAAACGTGTCATTAAATCCCTGGCCCTTTCAGAGTCGACACCAATGACGACTCTGTCTGGTTTCATAAAATCTTCTATCGCATTACCTTCCTTTAAAAACTCCGGATTGGATGCGACGTCAAATTCAATATCAACACCTCTCTTATGAAGTTCTTCTTCAATTGTCTCCCTTACTTTTCGGGAAGTACCAACAGGTACAGTACTTTTTACTGCAACAACCAAATACTTGTTGGCGTTTCTGCCAATAGTTCTTGCAACTTCTAATACATATTTTAAATCGGCACTGCCATCTTCATCGGGTGGAGTTCCGACTGCGATAAAAACAATTTCAGTGTTTTCTAACGTATCTTCGAGCTTAGTGCTAAACTGGAGGCGTCCCGCATGCACGTTTTTATCGATCAGCGAATCCAATCTTGGTTCGTAGATTGGTATGATTCCTTTTTTCAGGTTATCAATTTTCTGTTGATCA
>JASGMZ010000191.1 GCA_030156305.1 Bacteroidales bacterium
TATTTTGATTAAGATAAAAATATTGTAAACTCTCCGGAAGGTATATTTGTTTATTTTGAGCCAAAAGATATTTAACCCTTTTAAAAATCATCAATAACAGTTGTTCGGCAGCAACAACCGTTTTATGTAAATAAACTTGCCAGTACATCAACCATCGGGCAATTAAAAATTTTTCTATAGAATAAATCCCTTTTGCTTCAACAACCAGTTCATCATTCACTACATTCAACATTTTTATAATCCTATCAGAACCAATAACACCTTCGGAAACACCGGTATAAAAACTATCCCGCCTTAAATAATCAAGTCGGTCAACGTCAAGCTGGCTCGATACCAACTGATGTAAAAATTTTTTATGGTACTTATTCTGAAATATTTTTATGGCTAAAGCTAATTCACCCCCAAAAATTTTATTTAATTCATCCATATATAAAAGCGACAAATCTTCGTGCCCATATTCGGGGATAATTATTTTCTCAAGCGTATGCGAAAAGGGCCCATGCCCAATATCGTGCAAAAGAATAGCGAGTGTAACCGCTATTTCTTCATCTTTGGTTATACTGTGTCCTTTTGATTTAATAATATCAATAGCTGATTCTAATAAATGAACGGCTCCTAATGTATGCTGAAACCGTGTATGAACTGCACCCGGATAAACAAGATCTGTTAGCCCTAATTGTTTTATTCTTCGTAAACGCTGAAAGTAGGGATGCTCAATGATATCAAATACAATCCCCGATGGAATATTTATAAAACCATAAACCGGGTCGTTTAATATCTTACGTTTATTGATTTGGTTATTTGTCACAGGTTAATTTTAATAACAAAAATAAACGATTTTCAACCAAAAACATCAATATTTGGCCGTTTTAATTTTGGTAGTTTACTTTTTCATTTTCATATTTATTAAAAGAAACCGGTTGCGGAATTTAAATCAACTAATTTTCAGGTTAATAATTTTGAGAATTACAAGAATATTTATAATTTTGCGCCTGAAAGTATTTACTTTAAGATTGAATAAGGGGACGTAGTCCCCTATTTTGTTATCAATATTATAAATGATTAACAAAAAGCAAATAGAAACTATTATTGACGGCATTGTTAAAGAAAAAAATGCCTATGTTGTTGATTTAATGGTAAACTCATCAAATAAAATTATTTTGGAACTGGATAGTTTCGATGGATTTACTATTGATGACTGTGTTGATGTTAGCCGGATCATTGAGCAAAATATTGATCGGGATAAAGAAGATTTTGCTTTAGAAGTTTCAACTCCGGGACTATCGAGCCCCTTTAAGGTTTGGCAGCAATATAAAAAAAATGTTGGACAAGAAATTGAAACCATTTTAAAAGAAGGCAATAAAATTAAAGGTAATTTAATAGATGTTGATGATGAGGGCATTGTGATTGAAGAAACAAAGAAAGTAAAAGTTGAAGGCAAAAAGAAAAAACAAACAATTGTTGAAAAACATCAATTATCTTTTGAAAATATTAAATCAACAAAAATTGTAATAAAATTTAAATAATAAGCAAAATACATTAAATACAATGGAAAATTTAAATTTGATCGACACTTTTTCGGAATTTAAAGAATTAAAGAATATCGATCGAGTAACCATGATGACTGTTCTGGAGGATGTATTCCGCAATTTGCTGCAAAAAAAATTCGGAACAGATGAAAACTTCGATATCATTATAAATATCGATAAAGGAGATTTTGAAATCTGGCGCAACCGTGAGGTAGTAGAAGATGGAGAGCTTGAAGACGAAAACCTTCAAATTCCCTTATCGGAAGCTAAAAAAATTGACGAAGACTACGAGGTTGGAGAAGAAGTTACCGATGAAGTAAAATTGCTGGATTTTGGAAGAAGAGCTATTTTAGCATTACGCCAAAACCTTACCAACAGGATTTTAGATCTGGAAAAAAACAATATTTTCAACAAGTATAAAGATAAAATTGGAGACATTGTTACCGGTGAAGTTTACCAGGTTTGGAAAAAAGAAATTTTAATTCTTGATGACGAAGGAAATGAACTAATCCTGCCAAAAACAGAACAAATCCCTTCAGATTTTTTCAGAAAAGGAGATACGATCCGTGCAGTTGTAGTTCGTGTTGAGATGAGAAATAATAATCCGCTGATTGTATTATCGCGCACATCGCCCGTATTTTTGGAACGGTTATTCGAACTTGAAGTACCGGAAATTTTTGACGGATTGATTACCATTAAAAAAATTGTCCGCATTCCTGGCGAAAGAGCTAAGGTAGCTGTAGAATCGTATGATGAACGAATTGACCCGGTAGGAGCTTGTGTTGGAATGAAAGGCTCAAGAATTCACGGAATTGTTCGCGAGTTAAGAAATGAAAATATTGATGTAATTAATTTTACAAACAACATACAACTCTTCATTCAGAGATCTTTGAGCCCGGCAAAAATTATTTCGATAAAAATAAATGAAGAAGATAAAAGAGCCGATGTTTACCTTGAACCTGAGGAAGTTTCATTAGCTATTGGTAAAGGCGGATTAAACATTAAATTAGCCAGTCAGCTAACCGGATATGAAATTGATGTGTATCGTGAAGCCGAAGAAGAAGATGAGGAAGATGTGAGCATTGATGAATTTGCTGATGAGATAGAAGATTGGATTTTAGATGCCTTAAAAGCCATTGGCTGCGACACAGCAAAAAGCGTACTTGAATTAACCAGAGATGACTTAATTAAAAGAACCGACCTGGAAGAAGAAACAATTGATGAAATCATTCAAATTTTTAAAGCAGAATTTGAATAATTTAAATCTTTAATTATAAATTAGCAAATCTTTAAATTATAGATATTTAAAATATAGGTTTTAAAATTTTATGGGAACAGGAAAAGCAACAAGACTTAGTAAGGTGGCTAGAGAATTTAATGTGGGTATCTCTACAATAGTAGAATTCCTGCATAAAAAGGGGTTTAATATCGATTCAAATCCTAATACAAAAGTGCCACCAGAGCTTTATGATATTCTTGTAAAAGAATACAGCTCCGACATTAATGCCAAAAAAGAGTCGGAAAAACTAAGTCTGAATCAACTTCGAAGTAAAAAAGAAGCTGTTTCAATTAATGATATTGATGAAGAAAAACAAGATCAGGAGGAAGAAACTGAAGAAGAAGATTCATTTACTTCAGACGAAGAAATTTTAATAAAAGATGTAAGCAGCACCCAAAAGCCTGTTACTCCTAAAGAAGAAAAATCAACTTCTGATAGCAAGCCACAAAAAAAAGAAGAAACAAAGGTAGAAAGCAAAGAAAAAGAAGAACCTAAAACAGAAGAAACAAAAAAAGAAGAAAAATCTTCTGGAGAAGAAAAGAAGGAACAAAAAGAGTCGGTAAAAGTTATAGGCAAAATCGATCTTGATTCCTTAAATCAAAAAACACGCCCTGACAAGAAACCAAAAAAACAAAAAGAATCAGAACGTAAACAAACAGAACAAAAAACAACAGAAAAGAAAGAAACTGAAACACAAAAACCTGAGGTAACAACAAAAAAAGATCAACCAGCAGAAGAGAAAAAAACTTCTGGTGAGCAGGAATCACAATTATACAAATCCAAAATTGAAAAACTTTCCGGCCCTAGAGTTGTTGGAAAAATAAATTTACCTACCCCCGAAGAGAAGAAAAAGAAACCGGTAGCTTCATCAAACGATCAAAAGAGCAAAAAGAAAAAACGAAAACGTATTCATAAAGAAAAAGTTGATTTTAATGATAAAAAAGATAACAAGGGAGCTCAAGATAGGAAAAAAGATAATAAAGAGTATTTAAAATCGAGAAAGAAAAAGAAGAAACAATTGCACCCTGAGGTAAGCGAAGAAGATGTTCAAAAACAAATTAAAGAAACACTGGCTCGCCTAACATCTAAAGGGAAATCAAAAGGTTCAAAACACCGACGAGAAAAACGTGATACTATAAGTCAAAAACAGCAGGAAGAACTCAAAAAACAAGAAGAAAATAAGAAAGTACTGAAAGTTACCGAATTTGTTTCTGTGAATGAATTGGCAAATATGATGAATGTTTCGCCAACAGAAGTGATATCGGTTTGTATGAATCTTGGCTTAATGGTATCGATAAATCAACGTCTTGATGCCGAAACGATGGCGCTTGTTGCCGATGAATTTAACTATACGGTTGAATTTATAAGTGTTGAGGTTCAGGAAGCGATCAATGAAGAAAAAGACAAGGAAGAAGATCTTGTACCAAGGCCTCCAATTGTAACAGTAATGGGACACGTCGATCATGGAAAAACCTCCTTACTCGACTATATTCGAAAAACAAATGTTATTGCCGGCGAGTCTGGTGGTATTACACAGCATATTGGCGCTTACTGTGTTGAAGTAGATGAAGGAAAAACAATTACTTTCCTGGATACTCCGGGACACGAAGCATTTACTGCTATGCGTGCACGTGGAGCTCAGATTACCGATGTGGCTATTATTGTAGTAGCTGCAGACGACAATGTAATGCCTCAAACGGTAGAAGCAATAAACCATGCCAGCGCAGCAGGAGTTCCTATTATTTTTGCTATTAATAAGATTGATAAACCAGGCGCTAATCCTGAAAAAATTAAGGAAGAATTGGCCAACATGAATTATCTTGTAGAAGATTGGGGAGGTAAATATCAATCGCAAGATATTTCTGCCAAACAAGGATTAAATATTGATTCACTACTCGAAAAAGTATTGCTTGAGGCCGAAATGCTTGATCTAAAAGCCAATCCTAATAAAAATGCAATTGGCACCGTTATCGAATCCGAACTGGACAAAGGGCGTGGATATATTTCAACTATTTTAGTTGAAGCTGGAACATTGCATATTGGAGATGTTATATTAGCGGGTAGTTACTTTGGCCATGCAAAAGCTATGTATAACGAAAGGGGAAAACGCATTGAAGAAGCTGGCCCAGCAACTCCTGTGCAAATACTTGGCCTTAACGGAGCTCCTCAGGCAGGCGACAAATTCCATGTAATGGAAAGCGATAAAGAAGCACGTGAAATTGCCAATAAACGCGAACAATTACAGCGAGAACAAAGCTTACGTACACAAAAACATATTACACTCGACGAAATTGGCCGACGAATTGCTATTGGAAACTTCCAGGAAATTAACATTGTCGTTAAAGGGGATGTGGATGGTTCTATCGAAGCATTATCCGATTCATTAATCAAACTAAGCACCGAAGAAATTCAGGTTAATATTATTCACAAGGGTGTTGGCCAAATTTCCGAAACCGATGTGATGTTAGCTGTTGCTTCGAATGCTATTATTGTGGGTTTCCAGGTAAGGCCTTCGATGAATGCTCGTAAGCTGGCCGAAAAAGAAGAAATTGACATTCGACTTTATTCGGTAATTTACGACGCTATCAATGAAGTAAGAGATGCCATGGAAGGTATGTTATCACCTGAAATTAAAGAAGAAATTGTAGGTACAGCCGAAGTTCGTGACACATTTAGAATTAAGAAAGTAGGTACAATTGCCGGATGTATGGTTAAAGACGGAAAACTTACCAGAAATACTAAAGTACGCGTAATTAGGGATGGTATTGTAATTTATACCGGAGATCTCGGTTCCCTTAAACGTTTTAAAGATGATGTGAAAGAAGTTGTTTCTGGTTATGAATGCGGACTGAACGTTGAAAACTTTAATGATATTAAAGTCGGTGACGTAATTGAAGGATTCCAGGAAGTTGAAGTGAAAAAAACATTATAATAACTCCTATTATA
>JASGMZ010000192.1 GCA_030156305.1 Bacteroidales bacterium
AAGAATATGATAAAATAGAGCTCCGCTCAACAGAAGTACAGGAAATACTTTCCCGCCCGCCCAAATGGATGGTGCGATGGGGAATAACCATAGTATTTCTTGTGGTTGCTATTCTCGTCACCGGGAGTTGGTTTTTTAAGTATCCCGATATTATACCGGCTAATATTGTTTTAACGACCGAAAATCCGCCGGCACCGGTTGTAGCCAAAACATCCGGAAAGATACAAAATCTTTTTGTTGATAATAATCAAATAGTTCGAAAGAATGAAGTACTGGCAGTTTTGGAAAATCCTGCAGGATATGAAAGTATCCGTACCTTAGAAGATTTGCTGAATGGTTTTAATACTGATTTTAAATTAGGGGAACCCTTTTTATTTATAGAGTATCCTTTTGAGTTAGGGAGTGTACAATCGTTTTATGCCAATTTTATCAAAAATATCGAAGCCTATAATCAGATGACCCGGTTAAATTATCATGATCAAAAGATTGGGCTTTATCAACAGGAATTAAAAAAATACGAAAAATACCTGGTTCACCTGGAAAAACAAAACCGTTTGTTGGGTGAGGATTTTAAATTAGCCCAAAAACAATTTTTAAGAGATTCTGCCTTAAATGCACAAAATATGCTTTCCGATGCTGATTTTGAAAAATCAAAATCTCAGGTGATTGCCAAACAATACAGCCTGGAGCAGAATAGTGCATCCATTGCAAGCATACATTTGCAAATGGAGACATTAAAACAAAACATCCTTGAACTGGAACTTCAGAAAAAACAGCAATTAAGCGATTATCAATCGCTAATAGAGGAATCTTATAAAAATTTACAGGCTGCTATAGATTCATGGAAATATCAATTTCTTCTGGTGTCGCCTACCGATGGGAAAGTTACGTTTAATCAATACTGGAACGAAAACCAATCGGTTAAAGCAGGAGAAACGGTAATGACTATTATCCCGGAAGATGAGGGAGAAATTATCGGGAAAGTACAGCTAACTTTCCAGGGTGCAGGGAAAGTAAAACCGGGGCAACAGGCCAATATTCAGTTTGCCAATTATCCGTATATGGAGTTCGGAATGGTGAAAGGTACTGTTAAATCTATTTCGCTGGCACCGAATAATAATTTTTATACAGCCGAAATATATTTGCCCAATGGTTTAACTACTTTTTATGGAATAGAGCTGGACTTTAAACAGCAGATGACCGGGAAAGCCGAAATTATTACCGAAGATATCCGTCTGCTGGAACGAATTGTAAGGCCTCTGAGATATATTCTTAAGAAAAATACTAACCTGGGAAATAAATAAAATAACTAAGGGCTTGTAAGTAAATAACCTATACATTTTGGCTTGTTCTTTTGCCCTTTTTCTTCGTTGTAAAATCGTTAAATAGTGGCTATAAGAAAACGTCAATAACTGCGTTACGCTCGCATTGGCAATTAGTCATTTACGTCAGTAAACTCCTGGTTGCCAATTCTTTGCAAGCCTTGTTCCTGACGTTTTTTATTACGCCACTAAAAAAACTGGTGTTTTCTAAAATGCACTAAATAACTATATTCGCCTCATTTACGCCTTGAAAAAGAAAAAAATTACTTCGCCAATTCTGTACACTTTATTGCCTTACAAGCCCTAAAGTTTCGCACTTATTTTTTTATTGTCATAATCTCAACCTGTTAAATTTCCAAATAATCTAATAATGCCCGTTGCAGGTTTTGTATTTCTTCATCGTCGGAAGTTATGCTTATAATTACCAGGTTACAGGCCAGTTCGGATAATTTCCAGTCTCTTTTAATGCCTTCGTCATCTGACCGGTAAATACAGGTAACATGATTTTGTACCGGCGTTCCTGTTAGTTTTAAAATGGCAATGGCTCTGCGAATATGGAAATCAAAATTTCTCATTTGCATCAACCTGTTTAATAAATCGCTGGCATAATAACGGTATCTTAATTCATTTATTCGTTCGATAAATGATTCTATAACAGGATTTAAACGATGGTATGTATAATATTCTACAATCATATACTTTTTTCTTTTCTATGTTTGAAAAATTATACTGATGTTATTTGTATTCATTTATTTTCATTAATTGACGAAAGAGCTCTTCTTCTTTTTTTGATAAATTCGTGGGGATTAAGATGTTTAATTGTAAATATAAATCCCCATAGGTTCCGGATTTACCATAAACCGGCATACCTTTACCTTTTACCCTAAGCCTGGTTCCGTTCTGAGTACCTTTGGGGATGTTGATATTAAGTTTCCCGCTTAGGGTATTGATATTAAGTTTTCCGCCTAACACTGCCGTGTAAAGATCAACATCCGTTTTTAGAATTAAATTATTTCCATTAACCGTATAATTTTTCTCTGGCAATACTTTTATGGTTAGATAAATATCGCCATCGGTGCCCCCATTGCGGCCTTTACCACCTTTGCCTTTTATACGCAATTCCTGTCCGTTATAAGCTCCCGGCTTGATATTGATTTTTATTTTTTGGCCGTTCACATTTAATAATCTCGAAGTACCATGATAAGCTTCCGATAAGCTAATGGTAAGCTCGCTGCGTAAGTCTTGCCCTTTTACCCGTTGTGCTTGTTGACGAAAACCTCCCGATGAACCGCCAAATCCTCCAAAGAAAGCATTGAAGAAATCGGAAAAGCCGCTGTCAGAATCGCCAAACAGGCCGTCCATATTACCGCTAAAATAGGTTCTGCTTTTTCCCCTTCGGCCTCCGCCAAATTGTGAAAAGTCGAACCCACCAACATCAGCACCCTGGAATTGATTCCAGTTGGAACCCAGCTGGTCGTATTTTTTACGTTTCTCAGGGTCACGTAATACTTCATAGGCCTCGCTTATTTCTTTAAAGCGGGCTTCGGCTTCTTTATTTTCGGGATTTTTATCCGGATGATATTTTACCGCCAGCTTACGGTAAGCCTTTTTTATTTCATCGGCAGAAGCACTTTTCGAAACGCCTAATATTTTATAATAATCTTTATAATCCATGTTTTATGCTCTCCTTAAAAAATTGAATCTCCTTTACGTAATTGTTTGTTTTGCTTTTCGGCATACTCCGAGCCATACGTTTTTCTTTTGGGAACATTTTTTATGATACAGCTCTCGTTCCACGGGCAATCTTCCGGGCCTAACTGAATAACTTTCGGTTTTTGGTCGGTAAATGTATGCCAACTGCTACAGGAGCTTAGTAAAACTCCCGTTAGTAACATGAAAAATTTAGTATATGTGAAAATCTTTTTTCTCATACACCCACTCTTTTTGTTTTCATAAGATTGAATAATTTTCTGATTAGTTAGATACAAATAATGAACCATTTGTAATGCAGGCCTTTAAGGTGTCAAAATGTCTTTTTAATCGTTGTAAATTTTGCGGTTCCCTGTCAGTTTTACTTTTAGCGACGATTAGCAGTAGTTCTATTTTTAACCAAATTTGTAATTCGGGTTAATGCATTTGCATTATTACTAACTATATTTAACTTTTCAAGTAGTATTTATTAAAATAAAAATTACAAATTTTTTGAAAAATATAAGCGGAATTGCACCTGTCTGCCGACAGGCAGGAATGCCGCTTAGCAGGGGCGGTTTTTTATTTAGATTATTTAATATTCAAAAGTATGTTTTGAAGCCAAAGTTGTACTTTTTTAAAACTCGTTGGCTTAATACTACTTTTTTTGCACCAAAGATAAGTATGTTAACTTTTTTTTGTATTTTGGCCTCATGTTGACAAAGAATGAAATAATAGAGAAATTAAGAGAACTGAAACCAGTATTAGCTAATGAATACAGTGTGAAAGAGATTGGTTTATTTGGATCATATTCTGATAATGAACAGAATGAAGAAAGCGATATTGACATTCTTGTGGAGTTTGATAAACCAATTGGATGGAAATTTTTTTCACTTGAAAAGTATCTGGAAGATACGTTCGAAAGAAAGGTAGACTTAGTTACTAAAAAAGCTTTGAAAAAACAGTTAAAAGAAAGAATATTAAATCAAACATTATTTTTGTGAAAAAATCGGAAAAAACATTTAGGTATTTTTTATAAGATATGTTTGAGTCAATATCAAAAATCTTAACTTATACAGAATCATATAACTTTGATACGTTTAGAGAAGACGAAAGGACAGTAGATGCAGTGATAAGAAATCTTGAGATTATTGGTGAAGCTTCAAATAAGATTCCTAAGAGAATTAGAGAAAAATATGCAAATGTTCCTTGGGATGAAATGTACAGAATGAGAAACAAAGCAATTCATGAATATTTTGGTGTTGATTATGAGATAGTTTGGGATATTGTGATAAATCATCTTCCGGATAATCTGAACCAAATAAGAAAAATTTTAGAAATAGAATTATAAAAAGTGGCACAAACCTCGCTAAGTGGGGTTGGAAGCCGTATTATAAATAAGGTGGTTTTTTTAAAAATTGTATTTGCTAATTTTAGGATTTAGGTTATGTTTTTAAGGGAGGCTTATAAAATTAGTTACAGGCAATAATCTCTTTTTTGCATGAAACAGTTTTTAGACAGACTGCATACCAACAAAATAACATGGATTTAAAAGATATTCAGAAACATTTAGACCAGATGATGGCTGAGCAAAACAATCTGCCGATTCCGGAGTTTGAAGGATATTCGCCTTTTGAGATGCACAAGATTTTGCATTTTACTTTCTCGATTAATAGTCCTTTAAAACTTCAAAAATTATCTATATCTGATTATCAAAAGATTCCCATTCTAAATCAGATTAGATATTTAACGGATTTGATTGACAAAAACGGAGAGATTAAGCTGACAAAAAAGGGATTTTTACCAACAAAGATTGTTTCAGGCCTTTATAGTCAAGGATTTATAAAAGATGAATACATTGAAAAAGGGATTTCAAAATTATACAAGGAGACTGATTCAATGGCTATAAATCTGACACGGATTTTGATTGAGCTTGCAGGATTGACTAAAAAGAGAAAGGGGAAATTAAGTTTAACAAAATCAGCCCAAAAGATTCTTGGAGATAACGAGGAATTATTACGACAGATATTTTTGACCTTTACAAACAAGTTTAATTGGGCCTACTATGACGGATATGGGGAGAACCAAATCGGGCAACTTGGATATGGATTTTCATTGATTTTGCTATCAAAATATGGACAAGAAAAGCGATTAGATTCATTTTATGCTGAGAAATATTTTAAAGCATATCCACGATTATTGGATTCTGTTGAGCCAGAATATAGTACACTAGAAAAATATTCAACTAATTGTTATTCAATTCGGACTTTTGAGAGGTTTTTGGATTATTTCGGATTAGTAAATGTTGATGAGCAAGGGAAAGGACTTGATTCGATTAAGTATATCACAAAAACAGATTTATACGATAAATTAATAAAATGTACTCCGCCACACAACAACTAAGGATTCGGATGCCTGCCTGTCCCTGCCAGGCAGTAAATAAAATAAACTCGGAGCAGCTTACTATTTAACTTTTTAAGTAGTATTCTGGATAGCTATATTTAAAAGAAAAACTACAAATTTTTCGAAAAACACAAGCGGAATTGCACCTGTCTGCCGAATTTACCCCCCGAATGAGGACAGGCAGGAATTCCGCTTAGCAGGGATTATTCGTTTACGTTGTTCGCTCATGAGCTCCTCCCATTGCTCCTCGGTTCGAACAAGTTTCTCACCGGCATCACCTTTTTTTAGCAGGATTATTTCATGATCCTGGTGGGGGTTGATTCAAAAGAAAAGCCTTTATTTTCATGTATAAGAAAATTAAATTAGAGTAGTTGCTCAACGAGATTTTGATAAAGAATTGTTTTAATAGTAAACGATTCATTGGCCAACCCAAAGGATTACTCATTCACTTCGTTCATTCGTGAGCTCGTCGCGTTGCTCCTCGGTTCGAACAAGTTTCTCACCGGCATCACCTTTTTTTAGCAGGATTATTTCATGATCCTGGTGGGGGTTGATTCAAAAGAAAAGCCTTTA
>JASGMZ010000193.1 GCA_030156305.1 Bacteroidales bacterium
CTTTTCCAATAACCGGTAACAAAACCTTCTTTTTGGGTTTTAACCAGATTTATCTCATCCCGCATGATATAATTGCCCATATCGTCTTGTAAATCATAAATATATTTTCCTTCAAGATGAGGAGCTGTTGGATATAACACATCGTAACCATTAAGGTGTCCGATAAATATATAGCCATCTTTATGATCAAATCGGATGGGGCGCAAAACATCTATAATCATTTGCTTGATTTCATTTGCCGATTTTTGATTCTTATTTTGATCATAAATACTTTTAGCTAACGAATGGGCCATATAAACTTTACTCTTAAGTCGTTCTTTTTGTTTAGCTTCGGATTCCTGAATTTTATAATAAATATAATCCACCGCTTTAAGAGTCTCATTTTTAACTAAACTTTTGTGCGTTTCAATATGATTTCTGTGGATTCTTTCGTTATTTTTTTTGTAGTTAGAATATTCGTTGTATATCCAAAAATAGCCAACGGCTAAAATAATAATGGCAATAATAATAATAGTTTGAATAAGTAGAAGATTTACAATATTGCGTTTATGTCCGAATAATTTTATGAAAGGGTTAAAAAATCTACTAAAAATAGACATAATGAATAATTATCTTGGTTCTAATATGATGATATTATAAACTCAATTATAAGATATTATTTTTAAAAAAGTACAATTTAGCAATTTAAATTAATAGATTTTTTAAATTTGGTTTTTTATTTGCGTACAAAAGGTTATTTTACATCGATACAATCATAGTTTTATATAATTAAATTTTTCCATATTATGAAAATGAAAAGTAATAAACTTCTTAAATATTTACTTGTAGCGGCTGTTGTGCTTATTTTTTTTGCCGTAATAGGTAAAAAAGCCGGGTGGTTTGGCGGCGAAATTACGATTAAAGTAAGTACAGAAAAACCGGCTATAAGAACCATTACCGAAATTGTAACCGCCAGTGGAAAAATACAACCTGAAACTGAAGTAAAAATTTCACCCGATGTATCGGGAGAGATTGTGGAGTTAAAAATACAAGAGGGAGACAAAGTAAAAAAAGGAGATTTATTACTGAAAATAAAACCGGATATATATATCTCTGCTGTAAATCGTGCAGAGGCTTCTGTAAATTCAGCAAAAGCAAATTTTGCAAATGCGCAGGCCTATTTAAAACAAATTGAGGCAAAATATAAACAGACAAAAAATGCTTACCAACGGTCAAAGATTCTTTGGGAGCAGGAAACAATTTCACAAGCTGATTATGAGTCTGCTTTATCATCTTTTGAAATGGTTGAAGCTGAATTATCTGCCGCAAAAAAATCTTTAGAGGCTTCTAAATATTCGATTCAAAGTGCCGAAGCAACTTTGTCAGAAGCCAAAGAGAATTTACAAAAAACTACTATTTATGCTCCAATGGATGGTACGGTTTCCAGGTTAAATGTTGAAATTGGCGAGCGAGTTGTTGGAACCATGCAAATGGCTGGTACTGAAATGCTTCGGATTGCTGATTTAAACCGAATGGAAGTAAAAGTGGATGTAAATGAGAATGATATTGTAAAAGTAAAATTAAACGATACCGCTGTAATTGAAATAGATGCCTATTTGGGGGAAAAGTTTAAAGGGATTGTTACCGAAATGGCAAACTCAGCAAATGTTTCCGGAATGGCAACCGACCAGGTAACCAGTTTTGATGTTAAAGTATTATTACTGAAAGATTCTTATGCACATTTAATGAAAGAAAATAATCCTAATCCTTTTAGGCCGGGAATGTCTGCTTCTGTTGATATTCAAACCAATACTAAACCCAATATTTTAACCATCCCAATAGAAGCTGTAACTACAAGAACATCAACAGATACAACAGATACTTCTGAAGAATTTGTTGCAGATGAATTTAGAGAAGTTGTTTTTGTTGTATCGGAAGGATCGGCTAACCTGAGAAATGTAAAAACAGGAATTCAGGATAACCAGTACATTGAAATTGTGGATGGATTAACATTGGATGATAATATTGTTACAGCACCTTATAGTGCCATATCGAGAAAACTAAAAGATGGAATAAACGTTGAAGTAGTTGAGAAAAAGCAATTATTTGAACAGGATTAACTTTTAAATTAATTATTTCAAAAAAGATTGAAGAGAACTTTATGGCATTAATTCTAAATATTGAAACATCCACTCAGGTTTGTTCTGTTTCTGTTTCAGAAAAAGGACAGATAAAAGGATTTAAGGAAATTAACGATGAGAAATCACATGCAAAATATCTTACTGTTTTTATTGATGAATTAATAAAAGAGCTAAACCTTTCTTTACAAGATATTGATGCGGTTGCTGTAAGTAAAGGCCCGGGATCATATACCGGTTTAAGAATTGGGGTTTCAACAGCAAAGGGCCTTTGCTATGCAAAAGACATCCCTCTAATTTCGGTTAATACACTGCAATCCATGGCATTTGGCCTGATTAATAAAGTTAAACAGCAGGATTTAACGATTCCAAATTTTACCCAATCCATATTGGTACCCATGATTGATGCCCGCAGGATGGAAGTTTATTCCGCTTTTTTTAATGCTGAGGGTGAATTTTTAAGAGAGGTGAAAGCTGAAATTATTGATCAGGATTTTTATAAAGATATTTTAAAATCAAAACAAATGATTTTTTTTGGAAATGGCTCCGAGAAAATTACCGGAACAATTCAGCGCCGAAACGCGTTTTTCTTGCCTGGTTTTTTTGCTTCAGCAGTAGATATGGCTCAATTATCAGAACGTTTTTATACGGAGAAAAAATTTGAAGATGTAGCTTATTTTGAACCCTTTTATCTTAAAGATTTTGTTGCTACAACGCCCAAAAAAAATATATTTAAATAAAAGTTGCATAGATTTTGTTTGATGATCATTAATGATGAAAAGGATACCGCTACATACGTTAATTTTATTTGTTTTATTCCTTTGGGTTAATCTTTGTTATGGACAACAAGCTCCTGCCAACAACAAACCTTTTACAAGTGAAGAAAAACTGGTTTATGTAGCACGGTTTGGGTTTATTCATGCAGGAGAAGCTACCTTTTCATTAATGAAAAAGAGTTTTGAGGGAGAAAAAGTTTTTCATGCAAAAGCGTTGGCCAATACAATTGGTTTAGCCGACAGGATTTATAAAGTAAGAGATATTTATGAGAGCTATTTCGATGTTGAATCCGGGCTTACTTATTTAGCCATACGAAATATTAGCGAAGGAAATTATCGTTATTATAACGAAGTGCGGTATAATCATCAAAGAAATGTAGTGATTAGCCAGAAATCAGGGGAACATGAAGTTCCAGACAATATTCTTGATATGTTGGCTACGTTTTATTATTTCCGCGAAGCCATGCTGAATGATATTAAAGTAATTGGTGATGATATTATGTTCGACACTTACTTTGCCGATGAAATATTCCCTTTAAAAATGCGCTATGCCGGTGATGAAATCATCAAAACAAAATTAGGAAAATTTAAAGCCATGAAATTTTCTCCCGTGGTTGAACCAGGCCGTATTTTCGATTCAGAAGATGATGTTACGATTTGGATATCTAAAGATAAAAATTTTGTTCCTTTACAAATTAGAATAGACCTTATTATTGGTTCTATAAAATGCGATTTAACTGAATATGCTGGCTTAAAATACCCCTTAAATCAAATTCAATAACTATCTGTTTGAAAATAAGTTCGATTTTAAAATGATTTAATTATTTTTGCAGAGAAAATTTTAACAAATATTTTATTATGGCTAGTACATCAGATTTTAAAAATGGATTATGTATTGATTTTAATAATGAGCTTTATACCATTGTTCAGTTTCAGCATGTAAAACCAGGCAAAGGCGGAGCTTTTGTAAGAACCAAATTAAAAAATTTAAAAACAGGTAAGGTTATTGATAAAACCTTTAATGCCGGCGCAAAAGTTAATACAGCAAGAATTGAACGAAGGCCTTATCAATATTTATATAAAGATGATATCGGGTATCATTTTATGCATACAGAAACTTTCGAACAGGTTTCGTTTCAGGAAGAATTAATCAACCAACCCGATTTATTAAAGGAAGGGCAGGGAGTAGAAGTGGTTTACCATGCCGATACCGAGACTCCATTATATTGTGAACTACCTCCGTTTGTAGTGTTAGAAGTTACTTATACCGAACCCGGATTAAAAGGAGACACCTCCTCAAGCACATCATTAAAACCTGCAACATTAGAAACCGGAGCGGAAATTATGGTTCCTTTATTTGTTTCAACCGGAGACAAAATAAAAGTTGATACCCGAGATCGTTCATACAACGAAAGAATTAAAGAATAAAAAATGCTTTATTTTTGCTTGTATTTTTTTTATATTTATTGAAAATTGAAAATCAGGAATTTAAACTTTATGGATATTGCAGGTAAAGCATCAATAAACAGGCTAAAGCTTTCTACATTTAAGTTAAATACGTTACTTACAATTACCAAAGCGATTAATGCCAATCTTTCTACAGAAGAATTGCTGCAGCGATATGAAAAAATATTGCGTGATGACCTTAATATTGGGAAAATATTGATTTATAAATTTGATAAAGGATGGAACTTAATTTTAAGTTCCGGATGTTCACCCAATATTATTGATCAAATTGATGTTGAAAAAGATTTACTTGAGCATAAAGAGATTTCATTTGTTACCGCTTCTCCAAATCCTTCATTAAGAGTTTTCGATAATATTATCCCGGTTTTTAACAATAATGTACCCGTTGCTTATGTTCTAATCGGCGATATTGATGAGGAAAAAGAAGGTGTGAGTCCAACGATAAAACACCTGCATTTTATTCAAACCCTTTCGAATATTATTATTGTTGCTATTGAAAATATTCGATTATATAACGAATCCTTAAAACAAGAGGTGCTAAAAAAAGAGCTTGAGCTTGCCTCTAAAATGCAATCGATGTTAATTCCTGAAAGAGATACATTACCTCATAATGATAAAATTTTTGTTTCAACCTTTTACCATCCTCATTTGGAGGTAGGTGGCGATTATTATGATTTTATTCAACTGAATGAGAATGAAGTAGGTTTCTGTATTGCCGATGTCTCCGGGAAAGGTATTTCGGCCGCTCTGTTAATGTCAAATTTCCAGGCTAACCTAAGGGCTCTTTTTACTACCGAATCATCCCTGGTTGATATGGCTGTAAAACTTAACGACCGGGTAATGGCCAGCGCTAAAGGGGAAAAGTTTATTACGATTTTTATGGGCAGGTACAATTATAAAACAAAAAGGCTTAACTACATTAATGCAGGCCATAATCCACCGTTGTTTTATAAAGTAGATGATGATGAAATGTTATTTTTACGCGATGGATGTGTTGGAATGGGGATGTTGAATGAAATTCCAACCATAAAAGAAGGGGCTATTACTATTGATCAAAGATCAAAGCTTTTTTGTTATACCGATGGCCTGGTTGAATTAGTAGGTGATGATAGCGTTAGTTTTGGAACAGAACAAATTGAAGAGTGCCTGAAAAATGAAAAAGGAATTGATCATAACATAAATACCATTATTCAAAAACAAAAAATTTTGGAAGGAAGTACTGCTATTTTTGACGATATTTCCATTATGGGGATTGAGTTTTATACTTAGTGGCTATAAGAAAACGTCAATAACTGCGTTACGCTCGCATTGGCAATTAGTCATTTACGTCAGTAAACTCCTGGCTGCCAATTCTTCGCAAG
>JASGMZ010000015.1 GCA_030156305.1 Bacteroidales bacterium
GTCAGATGGAGCTCGCCATGATAAGTTACATTTGGGGTACGAACAATTCTTGCTCCATTTTAATCATTGTCGTGTGTGTCAAAAATTTTGTCATGGCTCAGTTCATTTTATAATTTTTTTATAATTCATCAATTAATGTTCCATAGTCAATACCTTCATCCATAAGGTAGTGGATGTATTCGTCGGTTTCTTCATTTTTTTGTTCATAAGATTTCTTTTCTTCTTCAAGCAAAATGTCAATAAATTGTTGTTCAGAATATTCAGAAGCATCTACTTCAATAATTCGCGTATATACTTCGTTCGTAACGGGTGAGTTAACCTGGTTCGACATAATGGCATCTATAGCAGTTATGGCAATAAATGCAAATCCTGCAATCATAAAAGCCAATGCTAATTGTGGTTTTACAACATGAAAAAATTGTGCAATCCTGTTGGGTTGTTTTGTTTCCGATACAATCTTTTCCTGTATCCTCGAAGGAAAATCCTCAAAATATCCTTCAGGAACAGAAAATGGATTCTTATTTGCTCCTTGTAAATGATTAAATTTTATATTTGATTCATTTTTCATTTTACTATTCCCCTAATTTATTCCCTTGTTTTTTTGACACTTATAAAATACAAAAGTTTAATCTTCTTTAAAATAATTTTCTATCTTTTTCACGGCATGATGGTATGAGGCTTTTAGCGCTCCTACTGAAGTATTTAAAACTTCAGCCATATCATCGTATTTCATCTCTTCAAAATATTTCAAATTAAATACAATCCGTTGTTTTTCCGGCAAGTTTAAAATAGCTTTTTGTAATTTAAGCTGTATTTCCGTTCCATTAAAATACTCGTCACTTTGTAAAGTTTCTTTTAACTGGTTTTCGTAATCAACAATGGGTAATAAATATTTTGTTTTCTTTTGTTTAAGAAAAGTTAATGATTCATTCGTGGCTATGCGATATAACCAGGTATATAATTTTGAATCTTCTCTAAAACCATCAAGCCCTTTCCAAACTTTTATAAATGTATTTTGTAAAATATCGTCTGTGTCATCGTGTTTTAGTACAATTTTTCGTATATGCCAATAAAGTTTTTCCTGATACTTTCTAACAATCAGGTTAAAAGCATAGTTTCTCTTTTCTTCATTTTTAAAGAGAGCTAATAATTCTTTATCACTATAATCAGGCATAAGCGGATTAAGAAAAGGGTAATTTAAAAAATTAAATTATTTTCTTTTTAAAACTGTTTCAACTGCTTTTACAATATTCGATGAATCAATGCCATATTTTTTCATTAAATCTTCGGGTTTGCCGCTTTCTCCAAATTGATCATTAACAGCAACCATTTCTAATGGAGTGGGCATTTTTCTGCTCAGCAGTTGGGCCATTGAATCTCCTAATCCGCCATTCATTAAATGTTCTTCAGCTGTAACCACAGCTTTAGTTTTGGAAACCGAGGTTAAGACAGCCTCTTCATCTAAAGGTTTAATAGTATGTATATTGATTATTTCTGATGATATTCCTTTTTGTTCTAACACCTGAGCTGCTTCAATAGATTTCCAAACCAAATGTCCGGTAGCAAAAATGGAAACATCGGTTCCTTCGTTTAGCAGAAGAGCTTTCCCGATTTCAAATGATTGATTTTCGGGGGTGAAATTAGGTACTTTTGGGCGGCCAAAACGGAGGTAAACAGGGCCTTCATAATTGGCAATTGCAATGGTAGCTGCTTTAGTTTGGTTAAAGTCACAAGGATTAATAACGGCCATTCCCGGAAGCATTTTCATCAATCCAATATCTTCCATAATTTGATGGGTAGCTCCATCTTCACCTAAGGTTATTCCTGCATGTGAGGCACAAATTTTTACATTTTTCCCTGAGTATGCAATTGATTGTCTTACCTGGTCGTATACTCTTCCGGTAGCAAAATTAGCAAAAGTACCGGCAAAAGGAATTTTCCCACCAACAGTAAGCCCGGCAGCAACACACATCATATTTGCTTCAGCAATGCCACATTGAAAAAATCTTTCAGGAAATGCTTCAGCAAACGGGTTCATCTTTAATGAACCGGTTAGATCGGCACATAAAGCAACAACATTTTTATTCTTTTTTCCTAATTCATATAATCCTGCTCCAAATCCTGAGCGTGTATCTTTTTTTTCGGTGTATTCAAATTTTCTCATTGTTATATTTTAATATATAGTAATTGAATTTGACAATCCTGATTTTATGGTAAATTGTTTAGTTATTGTATTTATAACTTGCTTTGATTTTCTGGGACGATAAACGATCCTGTAACTTCCGGGTTGCAAAATTAAATTTTGATAGAGTAAATCTACATTCAAATTATGCACCCATTTTAATGTATCAGCGGTTTCGGCATACAAACTACCGAACCCAGGAGCGGGGAATGATAAATTAGCAATGCCTGGTTTAGGAATTTTTATGCTGGTCGTTTTACTTTGTTCAATTTTTACATTCTCTAATTTAATTAATGGAATAGTTAAAATTTCCAAATCATATTCACCGGTTATATATTTCTCTGTTTGCTCGTTTTCCTGTACATTAATTATTTGTGAGCCATCATCTTTACGAACAATAATTTTAAGATCTCTATACTGGTTTGAACCAGGACAAGAAATATTTAAATATCCTTGGGGAGCATACATGCCTATCATATTATGTTTCCCCTCGGTAAGTTTAATGCTGTCTTTTTTTACTGGAGGAAGTGTATTTACAACCAAATCATAAGTAATCAGGGGGTCAATAATTAAAGTATCCGGGTTTCCCATATAATTAATGGTGTGGATAAAATTATATTTTATTTTCCCCGAAAGATGATCAAAAAAAGACATATTAACATTTGTTTCGGTGGGTTGCCCATAAGAATCGAGTAAATTTACCTGTGCGGTTGTAGCGTTTAATGCTCTTGAAATGACTACATTAAGCGCTTTCTCAAATTTCTCTTCGGTAGGTGTGTTGTAGAAACTTCCTACACATTCAAAGGTATTTTCAAAATTTGGATCGATTCCAATACCAATAACAAAAGGTTTGAGTACAATTCCTTTTTTTTGTAGGTTTAGTGAGGCCTGACAAGGGTCTCCATCACAAGCTTCAATCCCATCGGTAATAAGAATAATGATATTTCGGCAATGGTCACAAGGAGGAAAATCATGGGCAGCAAGCTCCAATGAATGTGCAATGGGAGTAGTTCCTTTAGGAATTATATATCGCAATTTTTGCCGTATTTGTGAAGCATTTCCATCCGAAAAGGGAATTTCTAATTTGGTATCGCTACAGTCTTGTGGCGGAACAGGGCTTTGATGTCCATATACCCGTAAGGCCATTTGTATATTTGGAGATTTTTCAAGGCTATCGATAAGCTGAATCAGATATTTTCTGGCAATATTAATTTTTTTATTATTACCCCATGTCCCATACATGCTTTGCGAAGCATCAAAAATAAATAATATACGGGTAGTTGGAGGCTCTGGCTTTTGGTTCTCCTGAGCGCCAACCTGTATAGATAAAAACAATAATATGTATGTGAGTAGTTTTTTCAAAAGTGAATTGGTTACCAGATAGATTATTGATCCATCGATTTTCTTCGTTCGTAATCTTCTTTTTTTATGTGTCCTAAAATAACCAATTCTGCAGTAGCATAGTTCGTTGCTAAAGGAATATTGTACATATTGCAAGCTTCCAGTAGTCTTTGAATATCTTCGTGATGGCCTTGTTTAATAAGAGGGTCTCTTAAAAAGATAACAATATCTACTTCTTTTTTCTTAACCATTTCAGTTATCTCGTTATAACCTCCCGATTTGCCAGGGCTTAGGTGTTTTACCTTAATTCCTTGAGATTCGACATACTCTGCGGTTCTTCCGGTGGCGATCAGATTAACTCCAAAAATCCAATCTTTTCGCTCATTAAGAAATCGAACCATTTCCGGTTTTTTTACATCATGTGCAATAATTACTATATTTTCCATAATAGTAGATTTTTATATTAACTCATTCTATTAATAGTCACCTAGTGTTTCTTCAAGTTGACTTAATGCATTTTGTAATTGTTCATCATTAGGTGCTGTGCCATGCCATTTATGTGTTCCCATCATAAAATCAACGCCCATACCCATTTCTGTTTTCATTAAAATCATTATAGGTTTACCTTTTCCGGTAAGAGTCTTTGCATGGTTTACTATTTTTATAACATCTTCCATGTCGTTACCATTCATTTCCAGCACATTCCAGCCAAAACTTTCCCATTTATTTTTTAGGTTTCCTAATGTTATAATTTCATCAACGGGTCCGTCAATTTGTTTGCCATTATAATCAATGGTAGATATTAAATTATCAATTTTATGATGAGCAGCAAACATTGCAGCTTCCCAAATTTGTCCTTCCTGTAATTCACCATCGCCATGAAGAGAGAACACTATTTTCGGATCATTGTTTAATTTTTTTGATAATGCAGCTCCAGCTGCTACTGAAAGGCCTTGTCCCAAAGAGCCGGAAGCTATTCTGACGCCAGGTAAATTATCGTGAGTTGTTGGATGTCCCTGTAATCTTGAATTAATCATCCTAAAAGTTGATAGCTCCGATAATTCAAAATATCCCGAACGGGCTAAAACACTGTACCAAAGCGGTGAGATATGTCCATTCGACAAAAAGAAAATATCCTGGTTTTTACCATCCATATCAAAATGTTTTGGATTATGATCCAAAATGTTGAAATATAATGCGGTCATAAAATCGGCACAACCAAGAGATCCGCCAGGATGTCCTGAATTTTGTGCATGAACCATTCTTAAAATATCGCGTCGTATTTGCGTAGCTATCTTCTTTAAATTTTGAATATCTGCCATTGTATTAAATTATAATTGTAAAAACTATTTAGAAAAATTAGGTGTAAAAATACAGTTTTTCATTAGAAAATACGGAAAATGAATGCATTTTATTATTAACATCATACAAAGAAATAATCATACCTCCTTTTTTATTTGAAATAGCTTTTTAAAATTCTGAAAAAATGTAATTTTGAGCCTTCAGAAATACTTCTGTCAAAAAAAATAATTATGGGACTACAATGTGGTATTATTGGTGTAACGAATGTGGGTAAATCAACCATTTTTAATTGTATGTCGAGCTCTAAAGTTGAGACTACAAATTTTGCTTTTAGCTCAAATAAATCGAATATTGGAGTAATTAATGTTCCTGATAAACGCTTGCAGGAACTTGAAAAATTACAACCTACAGAAAAAGTAATTCCTGCTACGGTTGATATTGTTGATATTCCCGGATTGACCAGAGGAGCCAACCAGGGCGAAGGTGTTGGGAATAAATTTTTAGCCGATATCAGAAATACGGATGCATTAATTCATGTTCTTCGTTGTTTTGATGATGATAACTTGCCACATGTTGACGGATCTGTTGATCCGGTTAGAGATATTGAAACCATCGATTTTGAATTACAGGTAAAAGATTTGGAATCTGTTGAAAAGAAAATAGAGCGTTTTGAAAAACTTGTGAAAACAGGCGACAAAGAAGCTAAGCAGGGAATTGTAGTATTACAGGAGTTAAAAAGTCATTTGGAGTCGATGCAAAACGCCCGCGATTTTTCTATTTCTGAAGCAAACAAAAAATATATCGATGATTTATTTCTGCTCACAGCAAAACCGATTATTTATGTTTGTAATGTTGACGATAAGTCAGCCATTGACGGGAATCAATATGTAGAGGATGTTAAAAAAGCACTTGAAGGAAAGGATACACAAATATTAATTATTGCCGGTGAGTTAGAAGCAGAGATTGCTGATTTAGAAGAAGAGAATGACCGAAATGAGTTTTTAAGTGATGCAGGATTAACGGAACCCGGAGTGAATAAGTTGATTCGAAGTGCCTATTCGCTTTTAAATTTGATGTCTTTCTTTACCGTGGGGCCTAAAGAAATACGTGCATGGACTATAAAAAAAGGAATGACTGCACCACAGGCTGCAGGTGTTATTCATAGCGACCTTGAACGAGGTTTTATTCGTGCCGAAGTAATGAAATATGATGATTTTATTACGTTAACATCTGAAGCAAAGGTAAAAGAAGCCGGAAAGTTTCATGTAGAAGGTAAAAATTATGTGGTTGAAGATGGTGATATTCTTCATATTAGATTTAATGTTTAATTGTTGTTAAATAGTGCTATGATTGTCCGTTACTTAAAAATATGGTTATTGGCCACGATCTTGTTCTTTTCTATTTCAACGGCTTATACCCAAAAGCATTTTAATCATCCACCCAAATTAATTGTTGGAATTACCATTGAAGAAATGCGTTACGAAATGTTACTTCGTTACTGGGATGCTTTTACAAGTGACGGTTTTAAAAAATTAATTGATAAAGGAGCATTTTGTTCACAGGTTCATCACAATTATTTAATCACCCAAAATGCCACGGGACAAGCCAGTATTGTTACGGGGGCCTATCCTGCTTATCATGGAATAATTGCTGACCAATGGTATGATAAGTTAGCAGAAAAAAATATTGGTGCCGCTGATGAGAAAAAATATAATTTAATGAACGGAAGAATTACTCTTGGAAATTTTTCTCCAAAAAATCTTCTCGCTTCAACCATTGGTGACGAGTTAAAACTAGCTACCAATGATAGCTCAAAAGTAATTTCTATTGCTACAAACCCTGTTTCCTCAGTAATTTCGGGAGGGAGATTAGCCGATTATGCCTTTTGGTTTAATGATGAAGATGGGAAATGGACCACCGGAAATTATTATATTGATTCTTTGCCAGACTGGATTAATGAATTTCATGAAAAGGATTTCCGAAATGTTTATATGAAACAAACCTGGTCAACGCTATATTCATTGGAACAAAACTACCAATCAAGCCTCCCTGATGATAATCCGTTTGAGATTGGAATAAGACTTTATCGTTATTCTTTCCCTTACGATTTAAATTATCTAAAGAACCGATCAGGGAATTATAAATATTTAAAATATACCCCTTTTGGGAATACTTACACCAAAGATTTTGCTATTTCGGCCATTATTGGTGAAGGTTTAGGAAAAGATGAATTTACGGATTTTCTAAGTGTAAGTTTTTCTGCATCGGGTTATGCAGGAGACTTATTTGGCCCCCGTTCTGTAGAAATTGAAGATATCTTTTTGCGTTTAGACCAGGATATCAATCATTTTATTGATTTTCTGGATCATCATATTGGACTAGAAAATGTGTTGATTTATATTACCTCAGACCGGGGAGTTGCCGATGTACCTGAATATTTAAAGTACAAAAAGCAAAACGCCGGAGTATTCGAGCCTCAAAAAGCCTTATCATTATTAAATAGTTATTTAAGTATCTTATATGGTGAAGGAGAGTGGATAAAGTATTACCAATCGGGGCAACTATATTTAAGTCAACCATTGATTGATCACAGTGGGGTAAGCTTGATAGAAATCCAGGAGCAAGCAGCCGGTTTTTTAGGACAGTATTCCGGAGTTGCTGATGCTATTCCGGGGATGAGTATGGTTACAAATCAATTTACCGAAGGGATTAAAGGGAAAATGCAAAAAAGCTATCACCAAAAACGTTCTGGTGATGTAATGGTTAACCTTGAGCCCGGATGGATCGAAAAAGACGGGAAAGCAACCGGTTCAGGTTCCGGATATAATTATGATACCCATGTTCCACTTATTTGGTATGGATGGAAAATAAAAAATATCCGTATTGATAAAAGCTTAGAAGTTATTGATATTGCACCAACAATAGCCTGGATTTTACAAATTACATCGCCCAATGCTTGTGTTGGAGAACCAATTTATCAGCTAATTGAAGATTAAAGTATATTTATTATGGCCTGGGTTTATTTGTTGATAGCAGGAATTTTTGAAATTAGTTGGGCGATAGGTATGAAATATACCCATGGATTTACCCGGTTTTGGCCGGTAGTATTTACGTTAGTATCCATGTTTTTAAGCGTATATCTATTATCACTCGCAACCAAAACTATTCCTATTGGTACGGCTTATGCCGTGTGGACAGGAATTGGCATTGTGGGTACTTCTGTTTTAGGTATTTTTTTATTTAACGAGCCGGTAGAAGTATTACGAATAGTATTTATTGTTATGATATTAGTAGCAATTGTAGGTTTAAAAGTAATATCCCGTTAACCAGGTTTCTTACACATTAATATTCTGCTTTCGCGGCTAAGCGTTATGGTTTTATCATCAACTAAACAAGGTGCTTTAACCTCCTCATTGTTTTCTTTAATAGCTTTCCCGGTAATCAGAATTCCAATTTTATCTGTTAAATCAATGTTCCGAATTTTTTTAGCAAAAATTATTTCAGATTTTTCAAGCCATTTTTGGATATCTGTATGTTGTAATTTTTTGTAGTCCTTATGGTTGCTTAAAACATTTTCTGCCAGTCGTGGTGCTGCAATTTCCCATAATTTATCTTCAAGGGTGTGATTATCATGGATAACCTGTTGCATACTAACGGAGGTTAATCGGAAAACTGTTACCGGAGATTCTGCGGTTACGGTTGCTGTTCTGGGGATGTTGGTAAGTATGGCAATTTCTCCAAATACACTCCCTTTTCCCAAAATATCGACAAGCCTTTTGTTTATGGTAACTTTTACGGTTCCTCTTGCCACAACATATAATCCATCAACATGCCCATGTTCTTTAATAATTTTTTCGCCCACAGCATAATTCCGATGTTGGAACAGGCTAACGATTCTGATGAATAAATTCTTATCTAATTCTTTTAACCAGGGAATATCCTGCAGCAATTTTGCTTTTTCGGGTGGTTTTATTTCGGGTGGTTTATCCACAAGCCTTTTCATTCTTTCTTCAATACTATCAATCATTTTTTTTGCTTCATCAGAACCTATTTGTCCTTTTTTCATTAACCGATCAACTATTTTTAATTCATTATTGAGATTCGAACGAATAGCCTGACGTGTTGCAATTGCATCGTAAATTTCGGGATAGGTATTTTTTAGATTTCTGATAAAAGTTAATCCATGAATACGATTTTCGTTTATTTCGCTCTCTACAGTTGCTAAATCCTGATCAATAATCAACTCTTTGGTAGTGGAACTAATGGCCATACTTTCAATAAGTTTTAATGATTCGTATTGTGCTTCAACAAATCCTCGGGCTGCATCGTAACTTATAGCTAAACGATCGAAGAAAAAGCGTTGTGATATTTTTCCTAATAAAGGAATTGATTGAAGTTTACTTAAAAATTTGGGTGTCTTCCACATTTGTTCAAGGTCTTTTCTTTCCGATAAAGGTATTTTCCCTTCAGAGTCAATAATCTCATTAATCGCATCGGTAAGATTTTGAACAGCTATAGGCCCTAACAAGCCTTCTTTAAATTGAGACCAATAACTACTTTTTTCCTTTTCCAACACTCTACGCCTGGTTTCATATAGATTAGTATTTTTACCTTCGTCTAAAATAATATCTGCTGTTTGAGGTTGCTCCGGCAAATATTCTTCAACATTTTGCCAGTTAGCACGACTTAAAAAGCGGTCGGATTTAAGTTTATCTACAGATTTTTCAGAAGCCTGTCGTAAAAAGTTCCGTGCATTTAATATCATTTTTTCTTTGGCGGGAGGTATTTTAGTTAAACCTAACGTATTAAGTAATAATCTTATGGTAGTAGCATTAATTAAAAGTGTCATGGTAACAATACCTGCAGTATAAAACAAAAATTGATCTCTGATATTGCTATCTATTTTTGATTCACTGGCAACAATGAGTGCAAGTGCTAAAGCAATAGCGCCACGTAAAGCACCCCACCATAAAACACAGGCATTTTTTTTGGTTAATCCATAACCGGCAATCTTCATTACTGGGAAAAATACTGTAATAACTATTGCCCTCACAATGTGAATTCCGATATATAATAAAATTAAGATTAAAAAATCATTGGCTGTAAAAACAATATTGTTGGCAATAACCACTCCAACGATAAGAAATATTAAAGTGTTAGCAATGAAAGCAAACATTTCCCAAAATTCGTGTAAGAAATGCTCTACCTCGGGACTTATGCGTGTTTTTCCGGTGCTGGCCATTAAAAGGCCTAAAGCTACAAGTCCTAAAACACCCGAAACATGAAAAAAATGTTCGGCAATATAAAAAGTTAAATATGCCCCGGCAATAATAACTGTAATTTCTACCAGTGCATCATTAAATACTTTTTTTACCCAGGCAATAATTATATAGCCAATCACTAAACCTACGAGTGTTCCTCCTACAGCAACACGTAAAAATTCTACTACAGGAGAAGTATCCGAACCTGTTCCGGTAATACTAAGGAGTAGCACCATAAAGATAACAATGGCAGTACCATCGTTTAGTAATGATTCACCTTCGATAAGTGTACCCAGCTTTTTGCTTGCACCAAGTTCTTTTAAAAGGGCTACAACAGCAACCGGGTCGGTTGCGCTTATTACCGTACCAAAAAGTAGTGCAATCAACCAGGTCCACTGTGACATGCCTATTCCCAAAAACTTAATGGCCATAACAACTAATGCAGAAAGTAACAATGCAACAATAATCCCGGGAAGGGCAAGAATAACTGCGTTAGTAAGTGACTTTTTGAATGTATGTACATCCATTGCAAAAGCAGCTTCGAAAATAAGGGTGGGTAAAAAGATATATAAGATAAGATGAGGGTCGATATGTCCTGCCCATGTAATTGCTTCGCCCATAAAACTTGTGTCGAGTTTGAATAGTAGAAGATTCCAATGGCCAAAATATCCTAACCTGGATAAGGCTCCTAATCCCAATCCTATAATTAATAAAGATACGGTATAAGGTAAAGGGCTTTTTTTGAGAAAATGCCTGGTGCCGGCACCAATAATTAATGCGATGATAAGAAAAAACAGGGGGCTCATATTACTGGAATGCCCGGAATCTTCGTCATCAGAAAGCTCGTGTTTTGCCGAATTTGTCAAATCTTCTTGTGTAATAGTTTGCTCAATTTCTTGTTTATGATTTTGTGCATGCACAAGATTTTGTGAGGTTGCGGTAGCAAAAATAATGATAAATAAAAGCCTTGAGATTAGCGAAATGGATTTTTGGGGTATTATCATGGGTGTAATTTTATACCCAAGATACAAAAAAATATGAAAACAAAAGCTTTTAAGATCTTTCAATTAAAATATGGGAATGATGCTTTTTATCATTAAAAGGGTAATGGTTAATCTATTTTTACATGTCCCCAATTTTCGCCTCTTCGTATTCTGTTTAATTGGGTGTGGGTGATACCAAATTCTTTGGCTAGTTTATATAATTTATTTTTACCTCTTTTTAATTTCTTTTTTAAGCGAATAACATCTGTTTCAGTTAGTTTTGAATAATTGATAGTTCCCCGCTTATAATTGGGGTTAATTTTTTGATGAGCAAACATGGTTTCTTTAGTAACCCAGCGTAGATTATCAATATGATTATTGCTTTTATCAAAATCAAGGTGGATAACATATTCTTGCATTTCATTATCTTTCGGAATAAAGAGCCCGGCAACTAATTTGTGGATATATTTTGTGGTTCGTTTACCGTTTTGCAATTTAACATTTAAAATTTTATATCCTTTTAATGTTGATCCATTGATAATAGATCCATATTTTTTTTCAACTTTAAAACTTTTTATTCTTCCATAGTTTGAAATTTCGTATTTCTCGCTATCAGCGATTCCCTCAATGGATAGAACCTTCCATTTTTCTCCGATGATTTCCTGATGTATCTTGCTTAAATCAGTCATTATTGAATGTATTAAATTGGCAATTATTAATTATATAGACTTGAAATTTTAAACAGGGTTTAAAAGTAGAAAGTGATATTAGCGTATTAATGTAAAAAATAATGAAGCGTTAAAAAATGGTTATTCTTTTTGATGTGTAGCCCTAACTAATGAATGGAGAATTTCCGGGTCTTGTTCCATTGCTGTGCCAGAAACGACAATATCAGCACCTGCTGAAACGATACGTTGAATATCTCCGGGTGATTTTATTCCGCCACCAGCAATTAGCGGAATGGTAATATTATTTTTTACCTGCGAAATCATTTGGGTTGTTAATGATGATTTGGCCCCACTACCAGCTTCGAGATAGATTAATTTAAGCCCCAACATTTCGCCGGCTAGTGCTGTGGCTACTGCAATATCAGGTTTGTCAGACGGAATGGGCTTTGTGTTACTCATATATTCCACTGAAGTTGTTTTGCCTCCTTCTATTAACATGTATCCCGTGGGTAAAATTTCTAAATTACTTTTTTGTAGGTAAGTAGCAGCAGTAACATGGTTTCCAATCAGAAAATCCGGATTGCGCCCTGAAATTAGCGAGAGGAGTAAAATCCCATCCGCCTTAGATGATAATTGTAATAAACTACCAGGGAAAAGTATTACAGGTATGGAGGTGTGTTTCTTGATAAATTGAATCGAAGGGTCAATAGAGCAATTGAGCAAACTACCTCCAATAAAAATTAGATCAACCTGTGCCTGGTTAGCTTTGTTTATTAAGCCTTTCAATGATTCCTTATTATGATGGTCGGGATCAATAAGTAAAGCAAATAGTTTTTGGTTGTTTTTTATTTTATGATTGATCAGTTCAAAAATCATTGTAGAAGAATTTAAATTTTTTTGTAACACCAAACAATGGAATAATTTTTAAGATTGAAATAACTAAGTGTAAATTTTTCGTTCATATAACTATTATTTACGTTGCCTGTAATGATTCCCTTTTCTTTTGGTTTAAAAGGTTCAATATTTAAGTTTGTAACAAAATTAATATCTACTTTATCGCAAATTTTGTATAAAGCTTCTTTTGCACACCAGTGTATATATAGATGATAAATTTCTTGTTCTTTATCAATGGTTTCGAGTTCTTCTGGGCGTAAAAATTTATCGGCAATACGTAAAATTTTAGGAGACATAAATTCTAAATCGAGGCCTACTCTTTTTTTATTACTTATTAAGATGGCTGTAAGATTTTTGGAATGCGAAATGCTAATATTATAAGAATTGTTTTTTAAATAAGGTTTTCTTTCCGGCCCATAAACAATTTTCGAGTCTTGGCCAAGCATACTTTTTAAAAGTGTCCGAACACTTAACCACTCGAGCTTCCGTTGATGGTTTTTAAAATGTTCTACTGTTTCAATGTCTGTTTCATCCAAATTTAAAAACGACCTTAGTGTATCGTAATCTTCCGTTATTTCCCAGATTCCCAATACAACATCATCATTAAAATGTTCCTTAATTATAAATCCCATTTTATCGGTTACTTATTTCCACTCAAATGATTCAATTAAAACAACAATATCTTCTCTGACAAAATTAATTAAAGGGGCCAAAGAATCTTTATTGGGTTGAGCATTAAAATAAAGTGCCCCTCTTAAGTAATGTTCAGTACTGTCTGTAAGAAAGAATTGTATAGAAGAGGCCGCGTCACCTGCTATTTCATAAACGGTTCCATAAACATTCTTTTCGGGTTTAATAAAAACCCTTTCAGTTATAGCATCGGCTTTTATAGTGTGTTTATAGGCTAAACTGCGAGTTTCTTCAAGTATTTGCCCAATATTATTTTTCACATCTTTATAGCTGATATGGATTTTCCCGTCGTAATCTTTATAATTAATATTTATCCAACATTTTTCATTTAAATGACTCGAATCTTTTTCAATAGTTGAATAGGTAGGATAAAGAAATGTATACGGGCAATCTGTGTTATATTGGGTATATTTTTTTTCTGGTAAGTCAATTCGAATGTATCCTCTGGGTTTAGGTGTATAATTTCGTTTACAACCACTTGATATGAGTGAAGTAACAAAAAACAATATTCCAATGATGAATAAAAGATATTTTTTATGCATGGTTGGATGTTATTGGTTGATAGTAACTTTTACTTGTTTTATACGTCGTTTATCAACAGATTCGATGGTAAAAGTAAGGTTTTTATAATTGATTACTTTATTTTTTTGAGGGATTTCGCCTGTAATTTCGAGGATAATACCAGCAATGGTATCTGCATCGCCTTTTACATCATCAAAAAAATCATCATCAAAATCTACGATTTTGAAAAAATCGTTAAGTAGTGTTTTTCCTTCAAAAAGATAAGTGTTTTCATTTATTTGGGAATAGATAACTTCATCTTCATCAGATTCATCGGTAATTTCACCAACAATTTCTTCTAATATATCTTCGAGGGTAACAATTCCGTTTGTGCCTCCATACTCATCAATAACAATTGCTATATGTATTTTGTTGGCCTGAAATTCTTTGAGTAAATCATTGATTTTTTTATTTTCAGGTACAAAATAGGGAGGCCTGATGAGTGATTGCCATTTAAAATTTTCTGGTTCACTAATATGTGGCAATAAATCTTTAATATATAAAACACCTTTTACATTATCGAAAGTATCTTCGTAAACCGGAATTCTGGAATGTCCGGAATCGATAATGATAGATAATAATTCTTTAAAATTAGTATCAATATCAACAGCAACCACATCAACCCGTGATTTCATAATTTCTTTGGCATCAATATTTCCAAACTTAACTATTCCTTTGAGGATATTTTCATCTTCGGTAATTTGATGTGTAGTTAGGTTTAATGCCTGGGATAAATCATCGAGGGTAATGTTTTGTTTTATTTTTGCCAGCCTTTTAGCTATAACAGTTGTAGTATTTATTATTAGCATACTTACCGGATGAAAAATTTTATCAAGAATAGTAATAGGTATTGCTGTAATGCGGGCAAATTTTTTCGCACTTTTTTTTGCATAATATTTTGGAAATGTTTCTCCAAATAGTAATAATAAAAATGCAATAATGGCAATTTGGATAATAAATCCAAGAGCAGGAGCTGCTTTAAAATTAAAAACAGCGTTGAGGATAATACCCATTAAAATAATAAAGCAAACATTCATAAATCCATTAGCAATAGTAATGGTAGCTAATAATTTTTTAGGGTTTTTTAAATTTTTTATAATTAATCGATTACGAAGGTCTTTATGCTTATTAATTTCTTTTATCTGGTCTGTACGTAAAGTAAAAAAAGCAGTTTCAGCCCCGGACATCAGGGCTGAAAGAATAATTAGTATTACTGCTAATAAGATGTTTATTCCTGTACTTAAGTCTACCGACTGAAAAGTAATTTTGGTATTAATTAATACCATCAGGAATGGTTCTGTTGTTTCCAAGGTTTTGTTTTTGTTGGTTTTATTTATTTAAAATGGTAAATCATCTTCTTCCTGAGGAGGAGTTTCAATATCCGTTTCAGGTTGTTTTTCATCAGAAGAAGAATCGTTGGTATTACTTTGTTTAGAGCCTAACATTTGCATATTGTCTGCAAAAATCTCGGTAATATATTTTTTATTACCATCTTTATCATCATAAGAACGGGTTCTTATTTTGCCCTCTATATAAAGCGGATCTCCTTTTTTAACATATTTTTCTACAATTTCAGCTAATCTACGCCAAACAACAATGTTATGCCATTCGGTATTGGTAACTTTTTGGTTTTCTTTGTTACGATAGGTTTCACTCGTTGCTAAGGAAAAATTTGCAACAGAAACACCACTGTCGAGGTGTCTAACATCGGGGTCTTTGCCCACATATCCTACTAAGATAACTTTGTTTACTCCCATAATAATTTTGTTTTTAAGTTATACAAATGTAAAATTACAAAATTTTAAATTAATGCCAAGGGTTGAAAATTTAATTATTTATTCTCAGAAAGTTGTCGAGAAGCTTCGGGATACTATATTTTTCAATATCCTCAGCGTTAATTTCCATATAATTATTTAGCAGATATGAATTGGGGTGATCAATATTTATATGATAAAATTTAGCAAACAACTTTTGATGGGATAAGTGATGAAGTATTTCTTTGGAAATGTTTTGTATGTTAACTGTTGTTCCTTTAAACAAATTTTTCCACAATGTTTGTTTGGTTAAATTTTCCGTGTAAACCGGTTTGTTTGTTTCAATCAAAGGGAGCTGGTAAAGTAATTTCCAAATATCATTTTGTGTGCGTTGTTCAATATATATTTTATTTTGATAATGAATATGGAGAAAATGGAAATAACGATTACTTTGAATAATTTTTAGTTTCTTTAACGGCAACTCATTAACCATATTATTTTTAAAAGCAAAACAAAGATTTTTTAACATACAATGAGTGCAATCGGGATTTTTAGGAATACATTGCAAAGCGCCAAATTCCATTAAAGCCTGGTTAAAAATACCAGGAGGTTGATTTTTAATCAACTCCGTTGCTTTTTGCTTAAATGTTTTTTTCCCATCTGCTTTTTGAGGCGATTCTGCGATTCCATATAATCTTGATAAAACACGGTAAACATTACCATCCAATGCTGGTTCAGGGATATTAAAAGCTATGGAGGCAATGGCTGCAGCAGTATATTCTCCAATCCCTTTTAATTTGAGTAATTCGTGAAAACTGTCCGGGAACATGCCGTGGTAATGATTTATTATTTGTTGGGCAGCATAATGCATATTACGTGCCCGGGAATAATAACCAAGCCCTTGCCAAATTTTTAGTACTTCTTCAATAGGTGCATTTGCTAAAGTATATATATCAGGAAATTGTTTAATAAAATTATAATAATAACGAATACCCTGATTTATTCTTGTTTGTTGTAAAATTATTTCCGATATCCAAATATAATATGGGTCATTTGTTTCTCTCCAGGGTAGTCCCCTTTTGTTCTGTTCGTACCATGTTACAAAGGTTTTTCCTGTCTTTAACATTGTAAATGAATAAAATAATTTTTAATAAATTAACAAATTTAATCGTTTTGTATTTTATAAATCAAAAGAAATCATTTATATTTGCAGTTCAAAATAAGTAAATGATCTAAAATATTGATAATTAAAGTTTTTTAAAAATGACAAAAGCAGATATCGTTAACGAAATTTCAAAGAACACAGGTATTGAAAAAATAACTGTACAGAAAACAGTTGAAGCCTTCATGGAAACTGTAAAGGATTCTTTGGTGAATGATAAAAATGTATACCTAAGAGGTTTTGGTAGCTTTATTGTAAAAAAACGTGCAGAAAAAACAGCCAGGAATATTTCTAAAAACACAACGATTATTATTCCTGAACACTTTATTCCTTCTTTCAAACCCTCGAAAAGATTTGTAAATAAGGTAAAAAGTACTGTGAAACATTAATTGAGTAGTTAATTTTAAATCATAGATTATGCCGAGCGGAAAGAAGAGAAAAAGACATAAGATGGCTACACATAAGCGTAAAAAACGCTTAAGAAAAAATCGTCATAAAAAAAGAAAATAGGATAATTTATTATCCATAAAACAAAATTTGAACCTATTGAAGTTTTTGCTTCTTTAGGTTTAAGTTGTTTTATATAAAAAATTTACTGACTTAATCTGGAGAAGGAACTTGTGAGTACTGAACTGGTAATTGATGTTACACCCTCTGAGATTGCAATAGCCTTATTAGAAAACAAACAGCTTGTTGAGTTAAACAAAGAAAAAAGGAATCTACAATTTGCTGTTGGCGATATTTATTTGGCCAAAGTAAAGCGTATTATGCCTGGGCTCAATGCTGCTTTTGTTGATGTTGGATACGATAAGGATGCTTTTTTGCATTATTTGGATCTTGGGCCACAATTTCGAACTTTACAAAAATTTGTTAAAAACTCTCTTGCCAAAAAAGGTAAAGCTACTTCTTTACCTAAATTAAGGATCGAAAAAGATATTGATAAAAACGGAAAAATTTCCGATGTATTAAAAACAGGGCAGTTAGTACTGGTCCAAATTGCAAAAGAGCCAATATCAACAAAAGGGCCACGATTAAGTTCTGAAATATCAATTGCTGGTAGAAACCTGGTTCTTATTCCTTTTTCTGATAAAGTTTCCGTATCGCAAAAAATTACCTCTGCCGACGAGAAAAAAAGATTAAAAAAACTTCTCGAAAGTATTAAACCCAAAAATTACGGAGTTATTGTACGTACCGTTGCCGAGGGTAAAAAAGTGGCTGTTTTGGATGCCGAATTAAAAAGTTTGGTTAAAAAATGGGAGTTAGCTTTTGATAAATTATCCCCGGGAAACGTCCCTAAACTTGTGATTAGTGAGCTTAATCGTACATCTGCTATGTTAAGAGATGTGCTTAATGGTTCGTTTAATCATATTTATGTTAATGAAGACACTGTTTACAGAGAGCTTAAGGATTATATTAATACCATAGCGCCCGAAAAAGAAAAGATTGTTAAACATTTCGATGGGAATTCTCCAATTTTTGATAATTATGGCGTTGATAAACAAATAAAGGCCCTTTTCGGAAAAACAGTATCGTTTAAAAATGGCGCATATTTAATTATAGAGCATACCGAAGCATTTCACGTAATTGATGTAAACAGCGGAAATCGTTCCAAGTTAGGCGAAGACCAGGAATCAAATGCTCTTGAAGTTAATTTGGCTGCTGCTGATGAAATTGCACGACAGCTTCGGTTGCGCGATATGGGTGGAATTATTGTTGTTGACTTTATCGATATGCACAATGCTGAAAATAAGCAAAAGGTATTTGATAAGATGAAAGATGCTATGGCCGATGATAGAACAAAACATAATATCCTTCCCTTAAGTAAATTTGGATTAATGCAAATCACCCGGCAAAGAGTACGTCCGGAACTGAATATCCAAACCATGGAAAAATGCCCTACTTGTAAAGGAAGTGGCGAAATTTCTCCAAGCATTTTATTTGTTGATGATATTGAAAATCATTTAAGCTTCCTGATTAACGAAGCCAATTATAAAAATCTTACACTAAAAGTTCATCCCTATATTTGTGGATATATCAAATATGGATTTGTTTCCAAACAATTAAAATGGTTTTTTAAATTTAAAAAACGAATCCGAGTTCAAGCAAACTCATCTTATCAGTTCTTCGAATTTCATTTCTTCGATCAAAACGGCGAAATTATAAAAGAGTAGCCTTAAAACTTTTATTCCTTAACATTGTTATGCTTTTTAAACTTTTATATGTAGGTATTTATATATATCAAAAATTGTATTAAATTTTATAATTCATGCTTAATGATTAAATTTGCGACTTTAAAATCAAATAATCTGTTATGAAACGAATAGCTTTATTGGTAAGTGTTTTTCTAATTATTACTTCAACTGTTTTTGCTCAACTAATTGATCCTGTTAAATGGAGTTACAAAAGCAAAAATGTTAAAGGGGATACAACCGAAATAATTTTCGATGCTAAAATCGATATGAACTGGCATCTTTATTCACAATATTTTGGCGAGGGAGGCCCGGTTCGAACTACATTTTATTTTGATGAAAGTGATAAGTTTGAAATTATTGGTACCCCATCCGAAAGCCCTGAACCAGAGGAGGTGATGGATGAGATTTTTAATATGAAAGTGAAGTATTTTAGCAATGCTGCTACTTTTGTCCAAAAAATAAAAGTTCTTACTGAAAAAGATTTTACGATTACCGGCTCTATAGAGTATCAGGTTTGCCAGGATGATAAATGTGTTTATTTTAACCCTGATTTTGCTATTAATGTTAAAGGAGTAAAAACTGAAACAACTGCTGCTAAATCTGATAATGCTTTATCTCCACAAGTCGATCCGGAAGAAATTAATAAACCTGAAAATATTAATGAACAATCAGAAACATCTGAAAACAGGAGCTCAATGTGGGGAATTTTCTTTCTTGCATTTGTCTTAGGTTTGGCAGGAGTGCTTACTCCATGTGTTTTTCCAATGATTCCTATGACCGTATCATTTTTTATGCAGGGACAATCTTCTAAATTTAATTCCATAGTTAAAGCCTTGATCTTTGGAATTTCTATTGTTGTATTATATATGAGTGTGGGTTTAATCGTTTCGCTTACCAGTGCAGGTGCTGATTTAACAACTACTTTAAGCACTCATTGGATACCAAATACTATATTTTTTGTATTGTTTATTGCCTTTGCCGCTTCGTTTTTTGGAATGTTCGAAATTGTTTTACCTTCAGGATTGGCAAACAAAGCTGACCGGCAAGTTGATAAAGGAGGATTTTTGGCTTCGTTTTTTATGGCCTTTACTTTAGTTATTGTTTCATTTAGTTGTACAGGCCCTATTGTGGGTGCGTTACTTGTAAAAGCTGCTGCTGGCGATATTTTGGAACCTCTTATCGGAATGTTTGGTTTTGGATTGGCTTTTGCTTTGCCATTTACTTTATTGGCTATATTCCCTCGTATGTTAAAAGGATTGCCTAAGTCAGGTGGATGGATGAATACCGTTAAAGTAGTACTTGGATTTATTATTTTAGCATTCTCGTTTAAGTTTATAGCTAACATAGATCAATCATATCATCTGAATATACTTAGCCGTGATGTATATCTAGCTATTTGGATTGTGTTGTCTATTTTACTTGGTTTCTATTTATTGGGTAAACTTAAATTTTCGCACGATAGTGATATTCCTTTTGTTACTGTTCCTCGGTTAGTTTTAGCAATCATTTCGTTTAGTTTTGCTTTATATTTATTGCCAGGGATGTTTGGTGCTGAATTAAATGCTGTTTCATCGTTATTGCCTCCAAAATCAGCCCAACAATTTGATATTACTGAAAGTAAATTACCAACAGGCATAACTGCAAGTGATAATACTGATAGTGAAACATTGTGCGAAACGCCTAAATATAGTGATATTTTACATTTACCTCATGGGTTGCAAGGTTATTTTGATTATGAACAGGGGATGGAATGTGCTAAGAAATTAAATAAACCTGTTTTATTAGATTTTAAAGGACATGCATGTTCTAATTGTAAAGAGATGGAAAATAAAGTGTGGTCTGACCCGGATGTTTTAAAACGTTTACGAAATGATTATGTAATTATTGCACTGTATGTTGATGATCGGACCAAATTACCTGAAGATGAATGGGTAACTTCCGAATACGATGGAAAGGTAAAGAAAACAATCGGTAAAAAGTATGCCGATTTTCAAATCACAAAATATAATATTAACAGCCAACCCTATTATGTTTTGGTTGACCACAATGGAGAAAATTTAACAGAACCTAAAGGTTTTGATTTAAACGTGGGCAGGTTTATTGAGTTTCTTGATACCGGATTAAAGGAATTTAAAGAAAGAAATAAATAGAACAAAAACCGGGGCTTTAGGTCCCGGTTTTTTCTATTATTTTTTTACTGGCTAAGAAGCATTGCAGTTTTTTGTTCAACAGAGTATACCGCAAAAAAACCAAGAGCCTCATTGGAAATATTTCCGTAAAAATTTGCCGGCGGGCCGTCAAATGGGCCACCATCCCAATCTGTTTCGAGCATTACTTTAATCATATACTCATAATATGGTTTTGTAATCGAAAGCATTTCTAAGGTAATTATATCATTATTCTTTGCTTTAATATATTGAACATTAATGTCGTTAATATAACTCCCGTTGATAAGGATATCGTCAGAAAAAAATATTTCGCGTAAAGTATCGGTAACTAAAGTATCATTTCTATATGCTTTCCACGCATAATGGTTTATTTCTTCTTCAGGCTCTTGTGCGAAGATTGAGATAGAAATATGATTTGAATCATTTTCAAATCTTTTAAATTTTATGGAATCAATAGGAGGGCAAGAATGCATGTAATCTGACGCACTAAAGTGTTCGCCTTCAATATTAATATTTAAGGTATAAGTTATTCCGGGGACTCCACTCATTTCTTCCGTTTTATAAATTCCTGGTTGAGTCTCTGTTAAAGGGTAGGTGAAAATTCCGTCAGTAATCGAAACATCGGCACCTGTTTTTGGTTCAGCCGGTTTATTTGAAAAATAATCGGCACTTTTCGAAATTTTCACCTGATGGTTTTTATATTCACTCGTTAAATATCCTTCAATAACTACTCTTTCATAAGTACTATCCAATTCAATATCAACTTTTTCTGTGCAAGAAAAAATGCTTATTGAAACGATTAGTATAATTAAATAAGTTGTGTGTTTCATTATGTTCCGGTTTATTATTAAAAATAAAAATTATAAGTAATAGAAGGTAATATAGGAAATAAATATACCTTTTCAGCAATTGTAATATTTGGGTCTTCATCGTCCTGAGAGAAAAATAGCATCCAGGTATTTTTTCGGTTGTATACATTATAAATGGATAGATTTAATTCGCTTCTTAATCCACGAGTTTTATCCACTCCAAACTTGTAGGTTACCGATAAGTCCAGGCGGTGATAATCAGGCAGCCTGTAATCGTTTCTATCCGAATAAATGGGAACAATCATGTTGCCATACTCATACCTGCCCACAGGAAAAGTAACCGGATTACCTGATGAATAAACCCAATTAGCAGCTGCATTTATTTTTTCAGAAAAATCGTAACTAACTACAATGGCTATATTATGTGGTTTATCGTAACTAGCGGGATAAACTTTTCCCTCGTTTATTTCAGGAATCTTTCGTTCTGCTTTTGATAATGTATAGCTTATCCAGCCTGTAAATTTCCCGGTTTGTTTGCGGATTAAGAATTCTAATCCGTACGACCAGGCATAGCCTGTTCTAAATTCACCTTCAATTTCAGGGTTTAGTAATAGTTCAGCATGGTCTCTAAAATCTATCTGGTTATCCATATTTTTATAATAGGCTTCGATAGATGTTTCCATGGCATCTTCATAAAAATTTCTGAAATATCCTACTGCAAACTGGTCAGCTATTTGAGGATTTATATTAGGACTTGAAGGTATCCAAATGTCCAGGGGTGAACCAGCGGTTGAATTGGATGCCAGGTGAATAAATTGTTTTGTTCTTGAATAATTACCTTTAATAGATGAGCGATTGTTGATTGAGTATTTGAAATTTACTCGTGGTTCCAATCCCCAGAATGTATTGTATATTTCACCACTGCTGTAAACTGTTGAGTCTATTTTTTCATAATTTTCGTCGAAATTGTAAACGGTTGCTTTTCCCATATTTTGGAATATTGTTCCTCTTAAGCCAATATTTATAGTTGTTTTTTCATTAAGTTTCCACTCATTGGATAAATACCCTGCCCATTCCAATGCATTAGATTCAGGCATTTTCAGCTCGTTATACATGGTTTGATTTCCTACTCCTTTAGCAAGCCCGGGATTAAAATGGTGCATTGTCCCTGTTACACCAAACCGGATTGTGTTTTGGGTATTGGGATAATAGGTGTAGTCGGCTTTAAATTTAATGTCGTTTAAGTCAGATGACCATAAAAACCCTTGTTCTTCTGAAGATTGGCTTATTTCATAATCATAATCACTTAAAATGACAGAAAAGTTTGAAAACAATTTTTCGGAAAATAGGTGGTTCCAGCGTAATGTGAATGTTTTATTTCCCCAACTAAATCCAAATAAATCATCATAATCAAAAACATCTCTACCCATATACCAGGAGAGATAGATGCGGTCTTTTTCGTTTATTTTATAATTGCCTTTAAGATTTAAATCATAAAAATAGAGTTGATTTTTGCGTACATCTTCATCGCTCGAAAACATTAACATTAAGTCGGCATATGAACGTCGTCCTGAAATGATGAAAGAACCTTTATCTTTTACAATTGGGCTTTCTAAGGTTAGCCTGCTTGAAACCGTTCCTATACCTCCATTAGCTTTAAATTGTTTGTTATTCCCATCTTTCATTCTAATATCTAATAAAGAGGATAACCGGCCACCATAAGCTGCTGGAATATCTCCTTTATAAAGTTTAACATCTTTAACGGCATCGTTGTTAAAAACAGAAAAGAACCCCATAAGATGTGAGGCATTATAAACAGTAGCTTCGTCGAGAAGAATAAGGTTTTGCCCGGCACCTCCACCACGTACATTAAATCCGGAAGAACCCTCACTCGCTGATTGTACTCCGGGCATTAGTTGGATTGCTTTAATTACATCTACTTCGCCCATAAAAGCAGGTATTTTTTTTATTTCTTTGGCCTGGATTTTCATAGTACTCATTTCAGCCTTTGCTACATTGGCATCTTTGCGTTCAGCAGTAATAACTACTTCATTCAGTGTTTTTGATTGTTCTTTAAGGACTATATTTATTCTTACATTCTGATTAAGCTCAACTTTTTTTATTTGTGTTTCATATCCAACATAAGAATAAATGATTTGATAACTATTTTCAGGAATAGTAAGCGAATAGAATCCATATGCGTTTGTAACGGTGCCTGTTTTAAGGCTTTTAACATAAATGGTGGCTCCAATTAATTCTTCGCCCGATTCGTCGGTAATATAGCCACTAATGGTGTATTTATTTGCTGTAAGTTGAAAAAAAGAAAATAGTGAAAGAGTTATTAAAATAAATATAAATTTCATTTTTACAGAATCAAGTTTATGATGTTTTATCGTTTGACAATCATTATGCCATGAGACTTTGATTTAATTTTCTTAAATTTTTAAAAGAAGGATAAATTTAATATTTTCTTTTAATTATTATTTGAACAATTGTATAAAGAATAGTTAATAGCGCAAAAAATCGGGCAACTCTACCAATGTAATCTCCATTACGAACGTAAAAAGTTAGTTTGTTGTTCGCATTTAGTGTGTTTTTTATGGCTGTAGGAACCCACCATTCAGTTTTTTGGATTACTTCACCTCGTTGGTTGATAAATGCAGAGATTCCGGTGTTAGCACTTCTGGCAATGCTTCTTCGGGTTTCAATTGCTCTAAGTTGTGAATAATTTAGATGTTGTTTATAACCAGGAGTATCGCCCCACCAACCATCGTTTGTTATAACAAATATTAAATTCGCACCATTCTTAACATAGTCGGTTACATATTCTCCATAAACCGATTCATAACATATTACCGGGGCAATTCGTGTTTCGTCGGTTGTATGTTTAAATGTTGCACGGAAATCTTGAGTACCACGGCTTCCGGTTATCCCTCCTAAATTAAGAATTACATTCTCCAACATTTTAAAAAATTTAGGATAAGGTATTTTTTCCACTCCAACCACAAGTTTGGATTTGTGATAAACAGGAATAAATCCTGTTGTATCTATTTGAATAGCGGAATTAAATGCATCATAGTAAAATTCTCCATGTTCGGCATAACGTACTGTCGGCGTTAGTTTTTCATCGGCTTGATATCTTTTAAATGCATCAATTCCTATGATAAAATTAACATTAGGCCATTTATTTACAAACTGTTGGATAGCCTGAATACAATAATTATCGTTTAAATGATTAATCCATATATTACTATCTAATGAAGTTTCGGGAGCAACTACATAATCCGTTTTTGAGTCGGTAATACTATCGGCAAGATTTATGATAATATTGAGTTGTTCAATAGGCGATAATCCGCTAAATTTATCATTATATGGGTCGATATTAGGTTGAAGAACAGCAATGGTAAATTCTTTACCTTGTTCTTTATAATTATTGAAAAGGGTTAATGATGTTATCATTGGTAAAAAAATTAGAATAATTAATCCTACTAACCTAATGATAAAAGTTCTGTTGATTTTATTTGTAAAATAAGTTTGGATTAGGTTAAACAACATTAGATTAGTCAATAAAATCCACAGGGTACCACCTAATACTCCCGTATATTCGAACCATTGAATTAGTTTTATATCTTTTGCTAATCCATTACCTAAGTTCAGCCATGGCCACGAAATTTCAGCATTTAAATAAAAGTATTCAAATCCAATCCAGTAAACAATAAGCGCAAATTGTCCGAATTTTGCCCCTAACTTTCGTTTGGTTAAATGAAACATCCAGAAAACAGTAGCCATTAAAAATGTATTGACAAGTACTGCAGCAACTGCACCTATAAGCGTTGCATTGTAAATCCAGAAAGTTGTTAAAATGTTCCATACGCTGAAAGTGAGCGCAGCGTAACCATAAAGTACAACTGATTTATTCTGTTTTTTAGATTGGTATAAATAGTCTTCAACCAATAAAAGCGGAATGAGTGCAATTAACATAATAATCCCTGAAAACTGCTGATACCAAGGAAGTGTGAGTAAAATTGAACTTAAAAGAACCAAAATAAATCGATTTGTTTTTTTCACACGAATATATATTTTTAGTTAATTAATTGGCCTCGTGAAACATCCATGTTATATTCATTCCATTTTTGTGAACTTCAGTGCATGGATGTTTCATCACGTTTTCTATCTCTTCCTTTTTAATATGTATCTTTCCATCTAATTCAATGGCAAGTTTTTCTTTCTCACAATAAAAATCAGGCACATAAAAGAAGTGTTCTTTCCCGACAGATTCATAAAT
>JASGMZ010000194.1 GCA_030156305.1 Bacteroidales bacterium
ATTCGTAAAAACGATTAAAAAAGTTTATTTTTGTAATATAAACATATTTGTTTTACGCTGAATAAATAAAAATGTTTTGCTCAATAAAATTATCAAATATTGATCCAAAAATAAGAAAATTTAACTTATGGCCATAAACCAACCTTTAGCAGACCGGATGCGTCCGAAGAACCTTGAAGATTATATAGGACAGGAACACCTGGTAGGCGAGAATGCGATTTTACGAAAGGCTATTGAATCGGGAAATATTCCTTCTTTTATTTTATGGGGTCCTCCTGGTGTTGGCAAGACTACATTGGCCCAAATTATTGCCAACCAGCAACAACGCCCTTTTTATACGTTAAGTGCAGTCCATTCTGGTGTTAAAGATGTTCGCGAAACCATTGAAAAAGCAAAAAAACAACAATTTTTTGATGCTCCTAATCCCATTTTATTTATTGATGAGATTCATCGGTTTAATAAATCACAACAGGATTCATTATTATCGGCTGTAGAGCAGGGAACAATAATTTTAATCGGAGCAACTACCGAAAATCCTTCATTTGAGGTAATCTCTCCTCTCCTTTCCCGGTGCCAGGTATATGTACTAAAATCACTTGAAGAAAAAGATTTAACCACATTAATTGAACGTGCCATAAAAGAAGATATCCATTTAAAACAGCTTCCCATTGAAATTGCTGAATATGAATCATTACTTCGGTTTTCGGGTGGTGATGCCCGTAAGCTTTATAATACACTGGAATTAGTGATTAATACTGAAAAAGCAAAACAAAATAATGAGAAAATCATTATTGATAATAAGAAAGTAGTAGATATTTTACAGGAAAATATTGCTACGTATGATAAAAATGGAGAACAACATTACGATATTATTTCGGCTTTTATAAAATCGGTACGTGGAAGCGACCCAAATGCTGCGGTTTATTGGTTGGCACGAATGATTGAAGGAGGTGAAGACCCCAAATTTATCGCCCGCCGTTTGTTAATTTTAGCTGCTGAAGATATTGGGTTGGCCAACCCAAATGCTCTATTATTAGCCAATAACGGGTTTGACGCAGTGAATAAAATAGGATGGCCTGAATCGCGCATTATTCTTTCCGAAATAACCATTTATCTTGCCACCTCACCCAAAAGCAATTCGGCTTACCAGGCTATAAACGATGCTCAGCAATTAGTTGGTAAAACCGGAGACTTATCTGTGCCTCTGCATATCAGAAATGCTCCGACCAAATTGATGAAAAATTTAGGCTATGGCAAAAACTATAAATATGCACATAGCTATGAAGGAAATTTTGTTCAGGATGATTTTTTGCCTGATCAATTAAAAAGTACACTTATTTACACCCCTCAAAAAAATGCTAAAGAAGCAGAGCTCTTAAATCGATTAAAAAATCTCTGGAAAGGAAAATATAATTATTAATTTTACGCACACAATTAACATAAACCCTTTACTATATGATTCATCAAATTCCTCATATAAAATTTACAGATACAAATCAGTTTTTTTTGCTTTCAGGCCCTTGTGTGGTTGAAAGTGAAGAAATGGTTTTTCGTATTGCGGAAAAAATTATTCAGATAACCGATACGCTAAAAATACCGTATGTTTTTAAAGCTTCGTATCGAAAGGCAAACCGTTCGAGGCTTGACTCATTTACCGGAATAGGCGATGAAAAAGCATTAAAAATTTTAGGTAAAGTACGGGAACAATTAAAGGTTCCTGTAGTTACCGATATTCATACAGCCGAAGAGGCTGAAATGGCTGCACAATATGTGGATATTTTACAAATTCCGGCATTTCTTTGCCGCCAAACCGATTTGTTAATTGCTGCCGCAAAAACCAACAAGATTGTTAATATTAAAAAAGGACAGTTTTTATCGCCGGCATCTATGAAATTTGCTGTGGATAAAGTAGTTGAATCAGGAAATAAAAAAGTGATGTTAACCGAGCGAGGCACCATGTTTGGCTATCAGGATTTAATTATTGATTACCGTGGAATCCCCGAAATGCAACAATTTGGATACCCTGTAATTTTAGATATTACCCATAGTTTACAACAACCCAACCAGTCGTCGGGAGTAACCGGAGGAAAGCCAGAACTAATTGAAACAGTTGCCAAAGCAGGAATTGCTGTAGGTGTTGATGGCATTTTTATTGAAACTCATCCTGAACCACAAAATGCAAAATCCGATGGGGCTAATATGTTGCACTTAAATTATCTTGAAGATTTGTTGACCAAATTAACAAACATTAAAAAAGTTGTTTCGTAACAAATTTATGACAAGAACCGATTGATTTTATTCAAAAACAAATCGATGGAAATTGGTTTGGCTATATAATCGTCGCATCCTGCATCAATGCATTTATAACTATCTTGTGGCAATGCATAAGCTGTTTGAGCTATAACCGGAATTTCAGCATTAAACTTTTTAATCTGTCTGGTGGTTTCGTATCCATCCATTACCGGCATTTGTATATCCATTAGAATCAAATCAATATCACTGTTTGATTTTACCATTTCAATAGCTTCTTGTCCGTTTTTAGCCCAAATAAGATGAACATTTGTAATACTTAGCATTTCTTTGATAATTTCAAAATTAATTTTTTTATCCTCTGCTACCAGTATTTTTTTATCTTTCCAATTAAATGAGGAAGGCTGAATAATTTTTGTGTTAGCTTTTTCGCTTTTATGAGGTATTTTAACATAAAATGTAGATCCTTTGCCTAATGTAGATTCTACCCAAATTTTCCCATTCAATAATTGAGTAAGGTTTTTAGCAATTGAGAGCCCTATTCCTGCACCATCATACTTTTTTGTAGCACCTTCATCAATTTGTCTAAATCGTTCAAAAATAATATCCTGGTATTGATCGTCTAAGCCAATGCCTGTATCTTTAACGTAAAACTGAATTTCTTTATCCGAGGGGTGGGTAAAACCAAATTCAATTCTTCCTTTTTCGGTAAATTTAATGGCATTATCAATTAAAACAGATAAAATTTGTTTTAACCTTACCGGATCAGAATAAATTATCAAATCATTTTCAATATTTTCATTCGCATAAAAGAAACGAATATCATCTTTTTTAAGTTTTATCAGTTGGCTGGTATAGTGATCGTACAAGAATTCTAAAATGGGATGTGGATTAAATTGTTTTTTTTCGATTTTAATTTCTCCCGATTCAATTTTTGCAAAATCAATAATATCATCAATTAAGTGAGTGAGCGTATCACAGCCTGTTTCAATTTGTTTGATATATTCAATTCGTTTATTTTTTTGCAATTGGCCTGTGGACAACAGTTGAGAAAACCCTCGAATGGCATTCAATGGAGTTCGGATTTCGTGTGACATATTAGCCAAAAAATTTGTTTTAAGCCGATCGGCTTCTTCGGCTTTTTCTTTAGCAATTTGTAAGCTTTCCAAAGTTTGCTTATGTTTCTTAATTTCTTCCAACAGTTTTTGATTGGTTTGTTCGAGTTTTGCTGTACGGTCTACTACCCTATCTTCAAGTTCTCTTTTAATTGTATTTAATTCTTGCTCTGTTTTCTTATGTTGATTAATTTCCTTTTTCAACTTAATTCCGCTTTTTCGTTGTAAACGGTTATAAAATATTAATATAACGGCCATTAAAATTATTAATGCAGAGGTATATATGAGCATCTTATTTTGTGCTTCTTTTTTAGCCAATTCAGCATCTTTTAATTTCTGATCGAGTTTTAAAAACTCAATTTCTTTAGCTTGTTGCTCATTCTGAAATTGAGTTTCCATCTGCTCAATTTCTTTTATCTGTTTATCGTTAAGTATAGATTTTTGAATATCATCATATTGTTTATAATATTTTAAAGCGTTAAGGTACGCTCCATTTTCTTCATAAATCTTTGATAGTGCCTCGTAATTATAGGCAGTATAATCACGTAAAGAATGTTTTTCGGCAAGCGATAAGCTTTGATTAAAATAATCGATAGATTTTGCCCTGTTTCCCAGATTTTTATAAACCGAACCTAAATTGTAAAATATATATACTAAAGCAGGTTTATAGTCTAACTCCTCAAAAACAATGAGCGCTTTTTGGTAATATTCAAGTGCCTTGGTATAATTTTCGTTTTGTTCATAAATTAATCCAATATTACTATAAGACGTCCCTATGCCGTTTTTATCTTTTAAATCATTGTAAATAGACAGGGATTGATGATAATAATTAAGCGACTGGGTATAATTTCCCCAATTATAATGAAGCACTCCGATATTCTGTAAAATAGCTGCTACTTTCGAACGGTTTCCTTTTTCTTTATATATTTCACTTGCTTTTTCGTAATAAAACAATGCTAAAGAATATTTTTTAATATCATTATACAGTGTGCCAATAACCTGATAATTATAAGCAACCTTTTCTTTGTCTCCCAATTCTAAAAATATTTCAGCTGATTTTTGATAATTTTCTAGTGCATCATTGTAATGATTAAGGTATTGATTTGTTAGACCAAGATTATAATGAATATCGGCAAGCATCTTTTGTTCGTTCAGATGTTCGTATATTTTTAATGCTTCAGCAAAGTGTTGTAGAGCGCTTTTAAAATTGTCGTTATTGTAATAATATTTTCCTAAATAAAAATTGGCTAAACCTATGGATGCATTGTCGTTAGCATTTTCTGCTTCACGCAATAATTCCTGGGCATAATGATAAACATTTTCATCATTATCCGGGATGGAATGATCCAGAATATTTTTATAAATAACGACTTTTTCGTTGTAATCATGAGTGTTGTTAAGTTTTGAAATTAATGAATCAGTTTCAACTTGCTTTTGCTGAGCTGATAGTGATAATGAAAATGAAAAAAGATGTAATAGTATTAAGATTATAAAGAATTTTTTCATGAAATTTTTTAAATGATTTTATGGGTTAATGTAATATTACTCCTCTTCAAAAAATGTTTTTAATGCTCCAAAATAATATTCATCCCAGCCTTTAATAATATTATCATATACTTCGTCTGGGATATTCGTATGATTAAGCTCTATTTGAGCGCCTTTGTTTTTTTCATGAATCTTTATGGTTACAATGGAACGGTTATCTTGTTCGCCAAAATACCATTCTTGAACTATTTTTTTGTCTTTTTCAATTGTGAGATTTTTTCCTGAAATATCCCCATCCCAAAGTGTAAATTCTGTTCCTTCTTTATCGTCCATTATTGCCTTATAACCAGACCATAATTCAATAGTAAAAGGATTTGTTAGTGCAATAAAAATCTCTTCGGGCGTTGCCGGAATAGTATAATATCTTTTATAATCTCGCATCTCTTAATTTTTTTATATTAATGCCTATAACTTTCCAATTTCTATATCATAAAGATATTTTGAAATACATTGGGAGTTTCTAAAATAGAAAGTTTCACCCCAAGGATGTTTAACTTTTAAATATACTTTAATGATTTTTTCCTCCACCATAATAGTACGGGTGATTTTCATTCCATATTTCTCAAACTCTTCAACCGTTTTACCTAAAGGGTATTCTTTTTTAATTTTTGATAGTTCATCGGCAACATTCTGACTTTGTTTCTCCTGGTTTAATTTTGCAGCTATAGCCTTAGCCTTGCGTTCTTCAATATCTTGCTGTATTTTCTTTTGTTCTTCCATTTTAGCCTGCACCTTTGCAGCTTCTTCGGCTTTTTTCCGCTCTTCAGCAAG
>JASGMZ010000195.1 GCA_030156305.1 Bacteroidales bacterium
TTAACTTTTTAGTATCTATGATTTGGAGTTTTTCATTGGCTTGAAAAATATCCAATCCGGAGGTTTTCATCTCTTTTGCCAGTTCGGTTGCTTTATGATATCCAATATGAGGACTAAGTGCAGTAGTAATGGCTGGACTTTTAAAAAGCCTTTCTTCGGCTTTTTGATTATTAATCGTTAACCCGTTAAAAAGGTTTTGTTTTAATGTTTTATTGGCTGCAATTAATAGGTTGATACTTTCGAGTATGGCATGGCCAATAATCGGCAGATAGGCATTTAATTCGAGGCAACCCTGTGCACTTAACGATGACACCAGGCTATCGTTAGCATATATTTTATGTGACGAGCTAATTACAAATTCGGGAATTACCGGATTAACTTTGCCGGGCATAATAGAACTTCCAACCTGTTTATGAGGAATGCTAACTTCATTATTTCCTATCAAATCGGATGATAGCAAGCGAATATCAGAAACCATTTTTTCCAGGTTTACGGCATGTGATTTTAAAATAGCATGTACCTCAACCAGTGTGTCTAAGTTGCTGGTTGCATCAGGCATGTTTTCGCTTCGGGTAATGGGAAGGTTGGTAAGTTTTTGCAAAGTAGGGGTAGCTTCCATAATAAAAAAACGCGGAACGGCCATCCCTGTTCCTATGGCACTTCCACCAAGGTTAACTACCTTTATTCGTTCAAAACATTTTGAAACCCTCCACCAGTCGCGTGATAAGGCTTCGTTATACGAGCTAAAAAGCATGGCATAGGATGAAGGCACCGCCTCCTGCATCTGAGTGTATCCAATGCGTAGTTGATTTCGGCTGTTGTTTTCCAGCTTTTCAACATCAAACCGCAGGCCGTTGATTCTTTCTTCCAGCTCAACCAGTAATTTTATGATGGCTACTTTTAGTGATGTGGGAATAATATCGTTGGTAGACTGATAAATGTTGGCATGTTCTATTGGGTCAATGGTTTGATAGTCGCCGGTATTCTTGCCTAATTTTTTGAGTGCAACATTGGTAATAATCTCATTTACATTCATATTAATGCTGGTGCCGGCACCCCCTTGAACGGCAGGGACAATAAAATGGTCAAAATATTTTCCTTCGGAAATTTCTTCGGCAGATTCTATTAGTGCATCAATTATTCTTTGCTCAAAAAGGTTGATTGGGATTTCCTTTTCAGGATATTTTTCAACAATGGCCTTTTTAAATTTATCATACGTTAAGTAACAGGCCAGTTTTGTTAACCCTACTGCTTTATACCAGTCTAAAGAAAAAGGAGAATGATCCGGGAAATTTTGTTTTGCCCGGACCGAATGGATCCCGTATAATGCATCGTTAGATATTTTTTTTTCTCCTAAAAAATCTTTTTCAGTACGGTACATAATTGTAGCCTTTTGTTTTATTTTTTAAGCTCTATCCCAAAACTAATTTAACTTTAAACCTGCCTGCTGATATTCTCAAAACCTGCTTTTCAGGCAGGTAAACTCAGAACTCTTAACTAAAAACTCTTAACTAAAAACTATTTAGATATAGGCTGGGCATAGGCCACCACATCTTTTCCTGTAATTTCTTTATCACATAAAATAATTAATCGTTCCATCACATTTCTGAATTCCCGGATATTCCCTGTCCAGCTTATTTTTTTTAATTCTTCTAAAGCATCGTCAGCAATAATTTTTTTACTTACTCCGTAATCGGCACAAATCAGTTCATTAAAATGTTCGGCCAACAGCGGAATATCTTCTTTCCTGTCATCTAATGAAGGTACATCGATTAAGATTACGCTTAATCGGTGGTACAGGTCTTCGCGAAACCTGTTTTTTTCAATCTCTTCTTTAAGATTTTTATTGGTTGCTGCAATAATTCTTACATCCACATGGATATCTTTATCGCTGCCTACTCTTGATATTTTTTTTTCTTCGAGTGCTTTTAATACTTTGGACTGTGCATTCAGGCTCATATCTCCAATTTCATCTAAAAAAATGGTTCCGGTATGCGATTGTTCAAATTTTCCTTTGCGCTGTTTGTGTGCCGATGTAAATGCTCCCTTTTCATGCCCGAACAATTCGCTTTCAATTAATTCGGAAGGAATGGCTGCGCAGTTAACTTCGATAAATGGCCCGTTTGCACGTTCACTTTTTTCGTGTAACCAGCGTGCTACTAATTCTTTTCCCGAACCATTTGGCCCGGTGATGAGCACTCGTGCATCGGTAGGAGCCACTTTCTCAATCATGTCTTTAACTTTGGTAATTGCTTCGGATTCTCCTACAATATCGAATGTTTTGCTTACTTTCTTTTTTAATGTTTTGGTTTCATTTACCAGGGTCGATTTATCCATGGCATTGCGGATAGTTACCAGCAGCCGGTTTAAATCTAATGGTTTTTCGATAAAATCATAGGCACCCTTTTTGATTGATTCTACCGCTGTATCAATATTGCCGTGTCCGGAAATCATGATTACGGGTATTTCATAATTGATTTTAAAGATTTCTTCCAAAACCTCTATCCCGTCTTTTTGTGGCATTTTGATATCGAGAAGTACAATATCGTATTTATTTTCTTTAAAAAGGGTTAATCCCTCATCACCATCGGCAGCCAAATCTACCTGATGCTCTTCATATTCTAAAATTTCTTTTAATGTATCACGAATACTTTTTTCGTCGTCAATTACCAATATCTTAGCCATAGGTTTAGATTTTGCTGTTTAGTATTTTATCCATTAATCCTTCTTTTATAGCAAAGTTGGACTGAATAATCGTTTTTAACGTTAACTTTCTGAGTATAAAATTAACAAAAATACTTGCCAGAACAATTATTTCCACGCGAACGATTTCAAGTCCTTCCATTTTTAGTCGTTCTGCGGTGGTAGATTGAATTAATTCCTGATGAAGATTTTTGTAATCATCAAGGTTAATCAGGTAGTGGTTTTCTTCTTTTATATGATCAGGAATACTTTCTTTTTTAGCCATGATCATGGCTCTAAAACTATCAAAGGTCCCGGAACAGCCAATTAATTTTGTGGGTTGATATTTTTTAATAGCTTCGTATAAAGGAGTTAGGTTATTGTCGATATAATTTTCTACAGCGGCAATCTCATGGGATGTAATAGGATCTGAGGGGTTAAACCGGTCTAATAACCGGGCCATTCCAAGGTCGAAGCTTTTTTTCCATAATAATCCGGATTTATTGGCAATGACAAACTCATTGCTTCCTCCACCAATATCTAAAATTAAAGCATTGTGCTCATTAAATTCAACAGTTTGTTTTACCCCACGGTAAATTAACTCTGCTTCTTCATCACCAGAAATAATTTGGATTTTTATGTTGAATTGTTTTTCCAGGATATCCACTAATTCTTTTCCGTTTTGAGCGCTTCTTACACCTGAGGTTGCAGTAGTAAAGATTTGGCCTACATTATATTTTTGAATAGTTTTCAGGTGTTTATCTATAGCATCTATTGCTCGTTGAAACGCTTCAGATGAAATCTTATTTTGGTTGATGCCACCCTTCCCAAGTTTTACCCCGGCTTTATCTTTTAAGAGAATTCTATAACCTCCACCCTTGATGATTTCAGCAATCAGCAGATTAAAGGTATTGGTACCCATGTCAATTATGGCAATTTTCATAAATGTATTTATTGCAATGATTGAAAAATTCAAAAATACAAATAATCGTTATTGGAAGGGTTATTTATCGCTAAAAAAAGGGAGCTAAAAATCAGCTCCCTTTTTATAACTTATACCAAGTTGCGTTCAATCATGCAATATTAAATATATTTATTTTAATTTTGATATTCTTAAACAATCTGTATTTCAGTATAATGCCGATTGATGTTCAATGTAATATTAGGAGCGGTAGCGAACTAAAATTATACACCTGCCTGCAGGCAGGCAGGATTGAACACATATAGGTATTAAAATTTATATCTAATCCATTTCCACAGTTCTTTATAATTCACTTTTTTACCAAACATTAAAATACCGGTACGGTATATCCTTCCAGCCATCCAGGTTGTGGCCAAGAATGTTAAAATCAATAAACCCATTGAAAGGGCTAATTCCCAATAAGGTACACCAAATGGGATACGAACCATCATTACACTAGGTGAAGTAAATGGAATAATTGAAAACCAGAATGCGATTGGACTCTCGGGAGTATTAATGGCATTTATCATCACAAATATTCCTAATATCAGAGGAATGGTTATAGGAAACATAAATTGTTGGGTATCGGCTTCATTATCCACAGCAGAACCCACAGCTGCAAATAAAGATCCATACAATAAATATCCGCCAAGGAAAAAGAAAATAAAGGAGCCAATGATAACGCCAAAATCGATAGATTTTATGGAATTAAAAATCCCTGACAATTGATCCATATTTTGTTGTGGCTGCATATTTTCAACTTGTTCTATATCCTGATCTTCAAACATATCCTGTACAACTACCTCTTGTGCATTTTTAGTTCCCAACTCAGGGAAAAAGGCTGTTTTAACACCACTAACAATTATAAAGGTTAAAATAATCCAGAGCAAAAATTGTGTTAATCCAACTAAAGCAATACCCACAATTTTACCCATCATAAGCTGGAATGGTTTGGCCGAGGAAACAATGATTTCAACAATCCTGCTTGATTTTTCTTCGATAACACCACGCATAACCTGAGAGCCAAACATAAAGATGAAAATATAAATCATAAAACCTCCTGCATACCCAACAGCCATAGCAATTTTCGTTGAGCTTTCTTTAGCTTCGCCATCATCAGTCCACTGAATGGTTCGAATGGATACATCCGATTTAATGGATTCTAGAACGGCTTCATCGATTCCGTGGCTACGTAATTTTTTGTTTTTCAGCTCTTTTTCCATGGAACTGGCAATATGCGATTTTACCGAAAAACTGGGTTTCTTTTTAGAATAAAGGTGAACTGCGCTGGGTTCGTAAGTTATGCTTGGAAAAATTTGTAAAACAGCATAATAGTCCGATTCCGAAAATTCTTTTTTTACTTCGTTTAATGATTTATCTGTAATATATTCGAATTTAATATAATCGGTATCGGGAAGTTTATTAATGAAAAGATTTGAGCTGTCCAATACAGCAATGTTTTTCATCTCCGTATCTTCAATTGATGCAATCCATGCAGGCCCAATAAATAAAGCAGCAAAAAGAATGGGGCCTAAAATGGTCATTATAATAAATGATCTTTTCTTAACTCGGGTTAAGTATTCTCTCGATATAATCAGGTTTATTTTATTCATGATTGATTGAAATATTTTATGGCACAATTATTTTTTATTTTCATTAACAACTTTTATAAATACATCATTCATGCTGGGAATAATCTCATTAAAAGAGATGATTTCCACCGCAGGGATAATTAACGAAAGCAATTCGTTTTCGTTGGTTTGGTGTAATAGTTTTATACGAACTCCATTATATCCATTAATTTTCTTTTGTTCCAGGATTTGATAATGCTCGTTAATCGCTGATTCCAACTTCTGATATTCTCCGTTAAATGTTATTTCGTAAATATTGGATTTGTACTCATGACGAATTTTGTCAATAGGGCCTTCTAATAAATTCTTAGCATTATTGATAAGCGTTATATGATCGCATAACTCTTCGACAGAGCCCATATTGTGGGTTGAGAAAATAATGGTTGATCCCTTCTTTCTTAAT
>JASGMZ010000196.1 GCA_030156305.1 Bacteroidales bacterium
CAAAATAAAAATATCAATAACTTTGTTTATAATTTTTTGCAAGATAACAGAATTCTCGTAACAACAATGTAGTTTAATAGAGCCATAAAAATTATCTAAAAAAACCCTGCCGTTTTAATGGAGCAGGGTTTTTTATTTATTTTAAATTCAGGAATTATGTTAATTCGCCGATTTAAATTGATTTAAAAATCGCACATCATTTTCAAAATACAGGCGAAGATCATTTATTCCGTATTTTAACATGGCAATTCGCTCAATACCCATACCAAAAGCAAAACCAGTATACTTTTTGCTATCAATTTTACAACTATCGAGTACATTGGGATCCACCATTCCACAGCCCAGAATTTCAAGCCACCCAGTGTATTTACATACATTACATCCCTTACCATGGCAAATATTACAGGCAACATCCATTTCTGCGGAGGGCTCGGTAAATGGAAAATAGGAGGGCCGTAATCTTATTTTGGTTTGTTCGCCAAACATCTCTTTAGCAAAATATAGTAGGGTTTGTTTTAAATCGGCAAACGATACATTTTCATCAATATACAAACCCTCTACCTGGTGAAATATGCAATGAGCACGGGCACTAATGGCTTCGTTTCTAAAAACGCGGCCTGGTGAAATAGTTCGAATGGGTGGTTGTGATTTTTCCATCACGCGAACCTGAACAGAGGAAGTGTGTGTACGTAATAAAATATCAGGATTTTTTTCAATAAAAAACGTGTCCTGCATATCGCGGGCAGGATGTTCTTCCGGAAAATTTAATGCAGAGAATACATGCCAATCGTCTTCAATTTCAGGCCCTTCGGAAATGGTAAAACCTAATCGTTTAAAAATATCAATAATTTCGTTTCGTACAATTGATAAGGGATGACGGGTGCCCATATGGATGGGATCGCCCGGTAAGCTTAAATCTATATCCGAATGGCTATCAGATTTTTCTTCCAGGGCATTTTTAAGCGTATTAATTTTTTCTTGTAATGAAATTTTTAGTTCATTTAATTTTTGGCCAACCTCTTTTTTGTTTTCACGTGGAACATTTTTGAATTCTGCAAACAAATCATTTATAATTCCTTTTTTGCCAAGATATTTTATCCGAAACGCTTCAATCTCTTCGAGGTTATCTGCAATAAACGATTTACTTTCTTCAAGATATTTATTAATCTTATCTATCATCATATGAATAAGTTATAATTTTTTAATGGTCATTTTAATATCTTTCAATGGGCGGTCGTTATCATCGGTTTCAACAGCAGCAATTTTATCTATTACTTCAAGCCCTTCGATTACTTCGCCAAAAACAGTGTAGGCTCCATCAAGATGGGGTGTTCCGCCAATGGTTTGATAAACTTTTCGTTTATCCTTAGGAATTTTGTACATCCCTTCTTTTTTAAATTGCTTTTCTGCTTTTTCTCTGGCTTCTCTTACAATAACCGGGTAATCGATAGTACCGCCTGTTTCGTATGCTTTTTCTTCGGCTTCTTTTATATATTTTGTAATTAATTTATTTAATCGCGAGGCGTTTATTCGGTTTTCAACCTTTTTAATATCTTCGTCGCTAAAAACTGAGCCCTGTACAATATAAAACTGAGATCCTGATGAGCGCATTTCCGGATTTACATCATCTCCTTCGCGTGCAGCAGCAATAACCCCTTTTTTATGAAAAATAGTATCCACAAATTCAGCGGGAATTGTGTAACCAGGGCCTCCGTTTCCAAGCCTTTCTCCGGGTTTTGCATTACGCGAGTCAGGGTCTCCTCCCTGTATCATAAAACCTTCTATCACGCGGTGAAAAAGTAATCCATCAAAATAATCTTGTTCAATAAGTTTTTTAAAATTTTTTTTATGCAACGGGGTTTCATCGTATAATTTAAAAATCATATCACCATATTCGGTCTCAATTTTATACAGTTCGGCTTTTTTTTCTTTTTTTATAGCTATATCGCAACCATTTGTAAATAAAATAACCGAAAAAATAATTATAAATATTTTTTTCATCGTAATTTAGCCCATTAATTTAGATAGCAAAAATAGTAACATTTCATTAGAATTAAAATAATCATAATGAAAACCAAAAATTTGTTTATCGCTCTGTTTTTGTGTTTTTTGTATTTACATTCTTTTTCGCAAGAAAAAAAGGTGGGATTAGTGTTGAGTGGAGGTGGTGCCAAAGGATTAGCACATATTGGTGTTATTAAAGCATTAGAGGAAAACAGTATCCCTATTGATTATGTAGCCGGAACTTCTATGGGTGCTATTGTAGGAGGTTTATATGCTATTGGTTACTCTCCCGAAGAAATGGAACAACTGGTTTTATCTGCTGAGTTTCGAAATTGGGCCTATGGTTACATTGAGCAGGATTATATTTATTATTTTAAAAAATCACCCATCGCTGCCGATATGGTTAATATTAAAATCCGTATCAAAGATTCTACAGCAAAAGCCGAACTACCCACGAATTTAGTTCCTACACATCAGATGGATTTTGCTACAATGCAGATTTTTAGCCCGGCGAATGCTGCCGCAGATTACAATTTTGATAGTTTATTTGTTCCTTTTCGTTGTGTAGGTACTGATATCTATAATAATAAAGCTAAAATTTTTAAAAAGGGTAACTTAGGTTCAGCAATACGTGCTTCTATGACCTTTCCCTTTTATTTTAAGCCCATTGAAATAGATAGTGTTTTATATTTTGATGGCGGAATGAAAAATAATTTTCCATACGATGTGATGATAAATGATTTTGCACCAGATTATATTATAGGAAGCAAAACCGCAGATAATTCTCCTAAACCAGAACCTGATAATATAGTTGTACAATTAGAAAATATGTTGATGGAAAAGGTCGATTATGATCTTCCTGCTAATGGTATTATAATAGAATCGAAATTTGTAAATGTCAAATTGCTTGATTTTGATAAAGCTACTGACATTATCCAAAAAGGGTATGATAACACCTATGAAATGATCGACAGCATTAAAAGGTTAATTCCAATTCGCAGAGATACCATAAAATTGATGCAAAGAAGAGCCCACTATAAATCAAAACTTCCACCATTATTGTTTAAAGATGTTGTGATTGATGGATTAAACAGCAAAGAAAAAGATTATGTGAAAAAGAGTATTTTCCACCGTGATTCTATTTTCACCATTGATGAGTTAAAAGAAACATATTTTAAACTTTTAGCCGATGGTACTATTTCTTCTATTTATCCAGAAGCATTTTATGATAAAAAAAGTAAAATTTTTAGATTAAAAATGAAAGTTAGTGAAGAGAGTAGATTTATAGCACGAATTGGTGCCAATATATCGTCCAGTTCCATTAATCATGGTTTTGGAAGTTTACAATATAATCAACTAGGTAAAATTTCTCGCTCAGCCTATGCAAATATTTATTTTGGACGATTATACAGTTCTGTAATGGTTCAAGCACGAGCAGATTTTCCTTCCAAAATACCGGTTGCTTTTACGGGTTCGTTTACCATGAACCGATGGGATTTTTATAGCAGCAGCTCTGAACCATTTTTTGAGGATGTACGTCCACCTTATCTTATCCAAAATGAGAATAATTTAAAATTTTCAATGTTAGTACCTGTTACTACAAATTCTTTATTTAAGGCACAGTTTTCTTATGGTTCTATTAGTGATGAATATTATCAAACCATGGAATTCTTTAAAGCTGATACTAATGATGTGACTGATTTTGATTATTTTAATTTTAAAATTAATTTTGAAAAAAATAATCTTAACTACAAACAGTATCCTACGCAAGGAGTTAATCAAATCGTAAGTTTAAATTATCTTAATGGGAATGAAAACTTTATTCCAGGATCAACCTCACAAATCGAACATGAAATTGAAAAAGAACATAAATGGTACAATATTCAATTTTTAAGAGACCAGTATTTCACACTTGGGAAGCATTTTAATATAGGTTATTTAGTCGAAGGTTCATTTTCCAATATGAGTTTTTTCAGTAATTATACTTCAACAATGCTTAATGCTAATAGTTTTCAACCTAATCCACATAGTAAAACTTTGTTTTTAGAAAATTACAGAGCACATAATTATCTGGCCATAGGGGTAAAACCAATTGTTAAATTTTCCGATAACTTACATTTCCGTACTGAGTTTTATGCCATGATGCCTTATCGGAAAATTATAAGCGGGGTAAATAAGCAAGCTGAATATGCAAATGAGTTTTCACATATCAATTTTATGGCATCAACCTCATTGGTTTATCATACTCTATTTGGGCCGGCAAGTTTGAGCCTTAATTATTATGATAAAAAAGATAAGAAGTTTTACTTTGTATTTAATTTTGGATATTTGTTGTTTAATAAACGAGGTTACGAATAAATAAATTATAGGCATTGAATCAGATAAAGAAATTAGCAGGGCAAACATTAATTTACGGTTTAAGCAATATGCTTGCCCGTTTTTTAAATTATTTATTAGTCCCTCTGCATACCCTCGTTTTAGGAAAATTTTTTTATGGAAAGTTAACCTATATTTACAGTAGTACAGCTATTTTATTAGTTTTATTAACCTATGGTTTAGAAACCGGTTTTTTCCGATTTGCCAGTAAAAAGGAGGAAAATTACGATTCTGTCTTTGGAACAAGTTTATATTCTATATTTTTTACCACCTCTGTTTTTTTGATTTTATCCCTCATATTTAAACAGCAATGGGTTAATTATTTTGATATAGATAATTACCGTATAGTCATTTATTTTATTTTAATCATATCTTTTGATGTAATTAGCGCCATTCCTTTTGCTAAACTACGAATTGATGAAAGGCCTGTTAAATTTATGATTATTAAAGTTACAGGTATTGGCATTAATATCTTTTTAAATCTTTTTTATTTGTACGTTTGCCGTAAATTTTATCAGGCCGGAGCAGATAATTTTTTGGCTCATATTTATAATCCCGATAAGGTTCTGGAATATGTGTTAATTGCTAATTTTGTTAGCAGTGCTGTTACTTTTGTAATTTTAATGCCCGAAATTTTCAAAGTAAAATTACATTTTGATTTTTCGCTTTTAAAACGATTGCTACACTATTCTTACCCTATTTTATTTATAGGTTTGGCTGGAATGCTTAATGACAATATCGATAAACTTCTTATCCCAAAATTAATTAACGATCCCAATCCTGTTGAGCAGTTGGGTATTTATGGAGCCAATTTTAAACTTTCCATTTTAATGGTATTGTTTATTCAAATGTATCGGTATGCCGCAGAACCATTCTTTTTTAAAAACGCCGAAAACCTTGATGCTAAAAAATTATATGGAAAGATAATGACCTATTTTATCATTTTTGGTTTGCTAATTTTCTTAGGTGTTAACTTCTATATCAATATTCTAAAATACTTTATCAATAAAGAGTTTTGGGAAGGTTTAAAAGTTGTTCCTATTTTACTTTTTGCCAAGTTACTGTTCGGTATTTTATTTAATTTGTCTATTTGGTATAAAGTTACCGATAGAACAAAGTTTGGTGTTTTAATAGCCGGAACTGGCGCAGCTATTACAATTTTTGCCAATATTATTTTAATACCCCGAATTGGTTATTATGGTTCAGCATTAGCCAGTTTGGCAAGTTATATCGTAATGCTTATCATTTC
>JASGMZ010000197.1 GCA_030156305.1 Bacteroidales bacterium
TTAAAAATTAACAAAAAGTTGCATTTAGTAAATATTTAATCCTTTTACGTTATACAAACGTAATTTGTTTATTTATTGACAACTTTTATGCCAAAAAAATCATTTTTATTGAAATGCCCAATATCCATAAGTTAAACAAGTTTTTTTGTAACACAAACCTCCAGCCACTGCTGGTAAACTGGCAAGCAGGGTTCCACAAAGAAAGACTTCACCTGACTTGCGTGAGACAAAAATGCGTAATTAGTGGCTATAAGAAAACGTCAAGAACAAGGCTTGCAAAGAATTGGCAGCCAGGAGTTTACTGAGGTAAATGACTAGTTGCCAATGCGAGCGTAACGCAGTTATTGACGTTTTCTTATAGCCACTAATTCTGTATTTCAAATACCATGGAACCCTCAAAATTTATTACTCATAAATATATTTTTTAATTTGGCATTCGTGAACTCAGCTTCGCTTCGTTTCATATCCTTGCCTGCCTGTCCTCCTACTGGCGGATGAATTCGGCAGACAGGTTGTGTACTTTATTGCATGAGGGTTTCACAAAAACAAATTTTAATTGGTTAAATGTTGATTTTCAAAACAATCGATTGATTATCCTGAGTCGGTCATTCCTCATCAGAAGAATTTTTATCAGCCTTTAACCTGCCTGCTTCTTTTAAAGCTTTGGTAACAATCCACTCTATTTGACCATTTGTACTGCGAAATTCATCTGCAGCCCATTTCTCTAATGCTTTCATCTTTTCTTCACTCATCCGCAGCACAAATGATTTCTTTTTAGACATATTTTTTTAATGATTTAAGGTTCCGGTATTCACCACAGGCCGTGCAGATTCGTCTGAACAAAGCACTACCATCAAATTACTCACCATTGCGGCTTTATCATCCTGATCCATCTCAATAATTTTTTGTTCTGAAAGCTGTTCCAAAGCCATTTCAACCATACTCACAGCACCTTCGACAATTTTATGGCGTGCAGCTACAACTGCTGTAGCCTGTTGGCGACGCAACATTGCGCTGGCAATTTCTTCCGAATAAGCAATATAATTAATTCTTGCTTCAATAACATGAATTCCAGCTATATCAAGCCGCTCAACAATTTCTTTCTCCAACTCATTATTTACTTCTTCAACACCCGAACGTAAGGTTATTTCCGCATCTTCATCTTCAAAATTATCGTAAGGATATTGTCCCGCAAGCTTTCTTAATGCCGCTTCGCTTTGCACCACAACAAAATGTTCAAACTCATCTACCTCAAATACAGCTCTAAAAGTATTCTCTACTTTCCAAACTAAAACAACTCCTATCTTAATTGGATTCCCCACTTTATCATTTACTTTTATTGGGTCACTGTCAAAGTTTCTGGCTCTGAGTGAAATTTTCCGTTTGGTAAAAAAAGGATTAACCCAAAAAAATCCATTTTTTTTGGTAGTTCCTTTATACGCACCAAATAAAACAAAAACACCAGACTCGTTTGGATTAATAATAACAAATCCAATACAAAGAAAAGCTCCTATTAAAATCATAAAAATAAACCAGGGATTTCGCAAAAAAATCATTCCGGCAAGGCCTACACCGATAAGTAAAAGGTTTACAACTAACATTGCATAACCCGAAGCTGCTGAGTATTCTTTTTCTTGATTCATAATTTAATTTTTAAAGTTAATTTAATATCATTATGATATCACAATAATATTAAAATGTTTTTAAATAAACAAATTTTCAGATAAAAAAAAGGGGCAACTTTCGCTACCCCATTCATCGAATGACTTAACCCATAACCTAAAAATCATTATTTTGGGAAAGTGCTATAATTCGATTTACCAGTTTGTCGGGAGCTTTTATTATATCCCGATTTAAGATTTTAAACACATCCAAATACTCCTGTAAATCAAGAGTAATAAAATTTTCGGTAGTTACATTATCTTTATTCAAATTATCATAAAGATAAAACAGCGTAAATGTTTTTCCCATAGGCTTCATGTTGTTTTATTTTGAAAACGCAAAGGAGAAAACATTTATTATATCAATTCAAATATTATTGATACGTAAGGCTTAAATTTCTCTCTTCAATCAACTTTCGCAAATTTATCAAAGCATATCGCATACGTCCCAATGCAGTATTAATACTTACATTTGTTTGTTCAGCAATATCTTTAAAACTCAGTCCAACATAATGTCGCAACAAAACCACTTCTTTTTGTTCTTCGGGTAAAAAATCAACCAGTTTACGTACATCATTACAAACCTGGTCATGGATAATATTATCCTCTATGGTTTTTTCGGAAAATTTATTTGAATTAAACAAATCAGTTTCATATTCATCATTCGAATATGTTTTTATTTGTTTTTCTTTTCGGAAATAATCAATAATTAAATTATGGGCAATCCGAATGACCCAAGAAATAAACTTCCCGTTTTCCTGATATTTACCAGATTCCAACGACTTAATAACTTTAATAAAAGTATCCTGAAAAATATCATTCGCCAGATGCTCATTTTTTACCATTAAAAAAATATAGGTATAAACTTTATCTTTGTGGCGTTTGATTAAGGTTTCGACACTTGATTGATTACCTTTAATGAACTGCTTTACAAGCTCATGATCTGAAAATCCTGATGCTTTCAAAACAACCTCCTTTTTATTTAAGTATTAAAAAAGGTAAAGGTTTAATCGATAATCAATCCTCCGAAGTTTTGGTTAGTAATTCAAATTTTTTAAACTAATTTAGCGCAATTAAATAAAAATTTTAGTTAAATCAAAACCATTTGATATTTGTTAACATTTTTTAAATAATTTTCTTTCAATTATTATGCCAGATAAAAATCAATATATCATTATAAAAGGAGCAAAAGTACACAATCTTAAAAATATAAGTTTAAATATACAACGCGATAAATTCATTGTCATTACAGGCGTTTCAGGTTCAGGTAAATCGTCACTTGCCTTTGATACGATTTATGCCGAAGGACAACGGCGTTATGTAGAAAGCTTATCATCGTACGCAAGGCAATTTTTAGGAAAAATTAATAAACCCGATGTCGAATTTATTCATGGAATCCCTCCTGCCATTGCTATTGAGCAAAAGGTAAATACACGAAACCCCCGTTCAACGGTTGGGACATCAACCGAAGTATATGATTACTTGAAATTATTGTATGCCCGCATAGGAAAAACATACTCTCCTTTATCTGGCAATATTGTGCAACGACACACAGTTACAGATGTAGTAAACTATCTCTTAACATTTAAGGAAGGAACCAAAGCACTTATTTTATCTCCTTTGTTATTACAAAATGGGAAGAATTTGACCGATTATCTTAAAATGCTTTTAAACGAAGGCATTAATAGAATTGAACAAAAAAATAAAGTCTATAAAATTAGTGAGATAACGAAAGATCCATCCATTATAGATAAAAATAAACCATTAAATGTGGTTGTTGACCGTATAGTTATCAAGAATGAAGAAGATTCATTGAGTCGTTTTGCCGATTCGGTTCAGTTAGCTTTTGACGAAGGAAAAAACAAATGTATTATCGCTGTTTACCAGGATGATACGCTAATTAAGAAAGAGTTTTCAGGCCGCTTTGAAGCTGATGGTATTGAATTTGAAGAACCAACCGTAAACACGTTTAGTTTTAATAATCCGGTTGGAGCATGTCCACGTTGCGAAGGGTATGGCAAAATTATGGGTATTGACGAAGACCTGGTGATCCCGAATAAAAGCCTTTCGGTTTACGAAGATGCCATTGCTTGCTGGCGGGGTGATAAAATGCAGGAGTGGAAAAATCAATTAATTTATCATGCCGATAAATTTAATTTCCCCATCCATAAACCTTTTTATGAATTATCGGAAGAACAAATACTTCTACTTTGGAACGGCAACAAATATTTTAAAGGTTTAAACCGCTTTTTTGAATATTTGGAAGCAAAAAAATACAAAATCCAATATCGTGTAATGCTTTCGCGCTATCGCGGAAAAACTACCTGCCCTGATTGCAGAGGAACCCGCTTAAAAAAAGAAGCTTCGTATGTAAAAGTCAATAATAAATCTGTACAAGATTTAGTGTTGATGCCTTTAGATGAATTATATGCTTTTTTCAAAAATTTAAAATTAAGTAGTTATGAACAGGAAGTATCCAAACGAATTTTAGTTGAAATATTTAGCCGATTAGAATTTTTACTTAATGTAGGATTGGGATATTTAACCTTAAACAGGTTATCATCTACCTTGTCTGGTGGAGAATCGCAACGGATAAACCTGGCTACATCATTAGGAAGCAGCTTAGTGGGGTCATTATATATTCTTGACGAACCAAGCATTGGGCTTCATTCAAGAGACAATCACAGGCTTATAAAAGTGCTTAAACAATTGCAGGACATTGGAAATACAGTAATTGTTGTGGAGCATGACGAAGAAATCATTAAATCAGCAGATGAAATCATTGATATTGGCCCGAGAGCCGGAAGATTGGGTGGTGAAATTATTTTTCAGGGCAACTATAACGAAATATTAAAAAATAAGAAAAGCCTTACGGCTGATTATTTAACGGGTAAAAGATACATTGAAATTCCCAAACTACGACGAAAATGGAATAATTATATACAAATAACCGGAGCTCGTGAAAACAATTTAAAGAATATTGATGTAAAATTCCCTTTGAATGTGTTAACTGTTATTTCAGGCGTTAGTGGATCAGGAAAAACAACGTTAGTTAAAAACATCCTTTATCCTGCGCTAAGCAAGATAATCATGGGAACCGGAGAAAAAACAGGCAAATTTGATAAAATATCTGGCGATATTAAACAGCTTAGTAGCATTGAATTTGTGGATCAAAATCCTATTGGACGGTCATCCCGTTCCAATCCTGTTACCTATCTGAAAGCATACGATGAAATCAGAAAACTATTTGCTGACCAACCGGCATCAAAAATAAATCATTTTAAACCGTCCCATTATTCGTTTAATGTTGATGGAGGAAGATGTGAAGAATGTCAGGGTGAAGGTATTATAAAGGTAGAAATGCAATTTATGGCTGATGTTACTTTAATTTGTGAAAGTTGTCAGGGAAAGCGGTTTAAAGAAGAGATACTGGAAGTAAAATACCGCGATAAGAACATTGCCGATGTTTTAGAGATGACAATAAATGAAGCGATAGAATTTTTTAGTAAAGGAAAAGGAGCAACCGAAGGGAAAATAGTGGAAAAGCTAACACCATTAGCCAATGTTGGTTTAGGATACATTAAATTAGGGCAATCATCGAGTACGCTTAGCGGTGGCGAAAGTCAAAGAGTTAAACTTGCTTCTTTCCTAAGCAAAGAAAATGCAAAACAATCAACTCTTTTTATTTTTGATGAACCTACAACAGGATTACATTTTCATGATATCAATAAATTGCTTGATGCTTTTAATGCTTTAATTGAACGAGGGAATAGCATTTTAATTATTGAACATAATATGGAAATTATAAAATCAGCCGATTGGATTATTGATCTAGGCCCTGAAGGTGGAAATCAGGGAGGTTCAGTTATTTTTGAAGGGACTCCTGAAGAGCTGTTAAATAATAATCAATCCTATACGGCCAAATTTTTAAAACCCAAAATGCTT
>JASGMZ010000198.1 GCA_030156305.1 Bacteroidales bacterium
AATCCGCATGTCTTTTACGAGTTTCACAACCTTGCCTGCCAGCCACGGCTGGTAAACTGGCAAGCAGGGTATCACAAACCTGCCTGTCCACCTATCGGCGGGTGAATTCGGCAGACAGGGTTAATGCACAAAGTACCATCAAGAAGTTGTGTAACAATCCGTCTATCCGATTAGAAACGCACGGGTTAACCCGTGCGATATAGCTACCCAAGCAGTATTGACGTTGGAATGTCCTTCTTCCATCGGACGATTCCAAGTCAAAATTGTCCAGCAGACAGGAATGTCTGCTGGACTCGTCTATCCGATTGGAACGGCTTGACGGATACAATATTTATCAACAGAAGCATTTTTTTAAATTACGTATGTTTAATATAATGTCAAATTATCCAGCAGTATTGACGTTGGAATGTCCTTCTTCCATCGGACGATTCCAAGTCAAAACTAAAGGCTGACAGGTTTGTGTTACAAAAAAAGTCTTGTTTATTTTACGAATATTAGGTATGAATAAAAATTCTATGCTATATTTTTTTTAATGAAAGTTTTGGATAATAACCAAAACAGTGTTTGTTTGTTCTGGATTTTGAAAGGTTTGCTTCTAAAATTATAAAAATAATGATTTTTTGAACCTTTAGGAACAAATCTTGTTCTAAAAGTCGGAATAGTTAAGTAACAAACATCTTATGGCAAGTTATTCAATAAAAGAGTTAGAAAATTTATCAGGCATTAAGGCGCATACCATTCGTATTTGGGAAAAACGCTATAATCTTATTGTTCCTTCAAGAACCGACACAAATATCAGGTATTATTGCGATAAAGATTTAAAGCGGCTGCTTAATATTGCCATTTTAAATCGACAGGGTATTAGAATATCCGAAATTGCAAAGTTTTCGGATGAGGAATTATCTGAAAGGATTGTAAATATGGCTTCGGATTCCGGAGATGCTGCGTACAATATTGAACAGTTGGTAATTGCTATGGTAGATATGGATGAAGTTAAATTTGACCGCATTTTATCCCGCTATATCATGCACGAAGGATTTGAAAATGCAGTGATAAAAGTAATTTTTCCATTTTTTGAAAGGATTGGTATTCTGTGGCAAACAGGAACCATTAATCCTGCTCATGAACATTTTGTTTCTAACTTATTCAGGCAAAAATTAATGGTTGCCATAGATAATATAATGGTAACCGATAACCAAAAAGCGAAAAAATTCATTTTGTTTCTTCCAGAAGGCGAATATCACGAATTAGGACTCTTATTTTATAATTACCTGATTCGAAAATCAGGTCAAATCGTATACTATCTCGGTAGCTCGGTTCCATTTAATGATGTTGTGGAAACAAGTAAAATGGTAAATTCTGATTATTTATTTACCACTATCACCGCATTACTTTCAAAAGATGAGACGGTAAAATATTTGAAGAATTTATCAAAAGCATTTCCTTTGCAAAAAATATTTGTTACCGGACAACAAATTGGCCAAATTCTTAAGCAACCCTTATCAAATGTGATAAAAATTACGTCTCCGCATGATTTTAGTGAGACACTGAAGAGTATGATTTAATTTTTTAGAATTATTCTAAATAGTGCGTCCTGCTTAGGCTTAAGCAGGATTTTTTGTTTAATGATTGATAATTAATATGAATAAAACGTTAAACAAAAAAATGACAAAAAATGTAATTTAGAATTTATGGTATAAAAAGATGTTTTTATCTTAAATAATAAGGGTTTTGGCGTTAAGTCTTATTTAGAAACAGGTAATGTTTTGAATCTATAAACATATAAATATTTGGATATATGCTATTTTATGTTGTATCTTTGTTTAAGAAAATTAATAAAACGTACAACTATGACAGCATTAGAATTTAATCATCAGTTAATAAGTTTAGAGAATAAACTTTCAAGATTTGCCATGAGTTTAACTTCAAACAGAGAAGAAGCTCAGGATCTTTTACAAGAAACCTATTTTAAAGCTCTATCGCATAGGGATAAATTTGAAGGATATACAAATTTAAAAGCGTGGACTTTTACGATAATGAAAAATACCTTTATTAATAATTATCGTAAACAACAAAAAGAAAATACACATAACGATACCACAAATAATTTGTATTTTTTAAATTTAACGAAGGAGCAATCGCCGGCAAGGCCAGATAATGAGTTTTCAACTTATGAAATAACCAAACAGATTGAAAATTTACCTAACGAATTTAAAGAACCATTTAACTTATTTTTGTCGGGTTATAAGTATAAAGAAATTGCTGAAAAGCTTGATTTAAAAATTGGTACGGTAAAGAGTAGAATATTTTTTACCCGTAAAAAATTAATGGAAAGTTTAAAAGATTTTCAGTAAAATATTGTTGTTAACTTAAATAATTTCAAGAGCTTTTTGGGAAATTACATCAACCCAAAAAGCTCTTTTATTTTTTCTGCCCTGAAATTAAATATTTCATTCGAATATATTTTTAGTTAATTAATAGGTTTTGTGGAACATCCATGTCATATTCATTCCCTTTTGTGAACTTCAGTGCATGGATGTTTCAAACACTTTTTGTCGGATAAAAATGTAATGCGCAAACTTTCCTAATATCCCCCAGGCAAAATTATAATAAAGGTATATTTTGTTTTCTACTGATTTGATACATTGTTATTATGGTTTAAGAAATCTTAAACCATATTTTTCCCATTGTTTATAACGTTAATAAATATCCTGCTGAATTATTCGGTTATTTCTTTTTTAATTCTTATTTTACTATTAAATTTATTTATACTATTATGGTTGATTATCATATTCATACTATTTTATCCGATGGGAAAAGCACACATGAAGAATGTTTGCAGTATGCTTTAAAATCAGGCTTACAAGAGATAGGTTTTTCTGATCATGTATGTTTAAAATTTCCGGACTGGGCAACGCGAAAAGCTCATTTTGAGAAAATGAAATCTATTTTTCTGGATTTAAAGCAGCGTAAAAATCTTCCATTTTCTATTAAATTTGGTATTGAGGCTGATTATCTGCGTGGGCTGGAGAAGGCAATTCAAAAATCAATCGCATTGTTTCCTGTAGATTATGTAATTGGGTCTATTCATTATATTGGTGATTGGAATTTTGACACCCATCCGAAAGATTACAAACATGTTGATATAAACCAATTTTATATCGATTATTTTCAGCTGTTAGATGAATGTTCCCGTTCGGGGCTTTTTGATATTTTAGGACATATTGATATCCCAAAGAAATTTGGTTATTATCCATCATTTAGTTTAAAGCCATACTACGAGAAAATGGCCAAGGTTTTTGCCCAGTCAGATATTGTTTATGAATTAAATACAAGCGGATTAGATAGAACCTGCAAAGCATTTTATCCGGACGATGATTTTATCAAAACCTGCTTTAACCAAAATGTTCCTGTAACCCTTGGTTCGGATGCGCACAGAGCAAGTGATATAGGTAAATATTTTAACCAGGCTGTCGAAAAATTAAAAGCTGTCGGATACCGCAAAATTGCGGTTTTTAACCAGCGGAAGCGAAATTTTATTCTGCTTTAAAAAATGCTTATTTTTATTCTTCCTGGGATTCAATAAATTCTTTCAGAATTTTTTGTGCCTTTTCAAAATCTTTTTCCTCGACATATACTTTTGCTGCAAAGCCCGATAATGAACCTCCAAATCCGGCTGCTAAACCAGAATTCATATCATTTCTTATTAATGCAGGAATTTCATTTTTTTCGAGCATTCTTTTCAGTACATCGGCATTTATTTCTGTTCCTGAATAAAGGAATTTTAAATCTTCGTGTTGATCCATGGTTTAATTTTTTTATTATTAGTATTACAATTTACTTTTTTTCGGCTTATTTTCCCAATATTTAGTACTATCAATCATTAATTTTTTTTGTTAATTTGAGCATACCGTCGTTTTAAATATTGGTAATAAGCGATTTGGGCTCTTGTTTTAGGCTTTTTATTTTTCACATATTTATTAATCTGTTTTTCATCTACAATTCGTGCTTTAACATTGTCTTTTAATTGTATTTTTAACATCTGTTTTAGTTCTTTTTTTATTTCTTCATCATAAATAGGGCAGGTTAATTCAATACGATTGTCGAGATTACGAACCATCCAGTCGGCCGAAGAGATATACATAAGCTCTTTTCCGCCCTGGTAAAAATAAAATATACGCGAGTGTTCAAGAAAACGATCAACAATGCTAATAACATCAATGTTTTCGCTTAAGCCTTTAATTCCGGCTTTTAACGAGCAAGCACTACGGACAATAAGTTTTATTTTAACACCATTTTGGCTGGCTTCGTATAATTTATCAATCATTTTTTCATCAACGAGACTGTTTAATTTGATAATCATAAAAGCTTTTTTGCCTGCCCGGGCATTGATTATTTCTTTTTCGATTAATCGGATAAAATGTGTACGGGTGCTAAAAGGTGAAAGGATAATGTGCTCGAAAATATGCTGTTTATAATTTTTGTCAAAAAATTCAAAAACTTTAACCACTTCAGCAGTTATTCTTTTATCAAAAGTAAAAAATCCTTCATCACAATATCTTTTGGCTGTAATTTCCTGGAAATTTCCTGTTCCGATATAAGCAAAATTTTCTAATTTTTGATTGTTTCTACGGGTAATAAGGCAAACTTTACCATGAACTTTAAGCCCGGGAACTCCGTGTATAACTTTAATTCCTGATTCCTGCAGTTTATTCGACCAGTTAATATTTGCCTCCTCATCGAAACGGGCTTGCAGCTCAATTAATACCACTACATGTTTGCCATTTCGTGCTGCATTCATTAATGAGTTAATAACCATTGATTTTTTAGCTGCACGATAAAGCGTTATTTGTATGGAAATAACCTGAGGGTCTATCGCAGCTTCCCTTATCATATCAATAAAATAGCTAAATGGTTGATAAGGATAATGCAAAATATGATCGCGTTTTTTTATCTCATTTAAAATACTTTTATGATGTTTAAGATAATGATGAGGGATTGCCGGCATTTCTTTATTTTCAAGACTTTTCGGCCCAATTTTAGGAAAATTTATAAAATCTTTAAAATTATGATATTTTCCCCCTGCGATAATATTATCATCATCATCGAGATTCATTTTTTCAATAAAAAACTGAAGCAGGTCTTTGGGCATTTTTTCGTCATATACAAAACGCACGGGTTCTCCCTTTTTACGTTTTTCGAGACTTAGCGAAATTTTTTCCATAAAACTTTTTGAGATATCATCATCAATATCCAGCTCTGCGTCCCGGGTAATTTTAATATTGTAGGCTTCAATTTTATCGTATTCGAAAATAGAAAAAACATCGTTGATACAATGTCGAATAATATCATCTAATATAATAATATACTTTTTCCCTTGGGATGAAGGAAGGATAATAAATCGAGGCAAAATATCGGTTGACAAATCTAATAGTGCATAATCAAACCGGTTAGCGTTTTTTGTGTCTGATAATTTTACGGCAAAATAGATGGGTTTGTCTTTTAACTCAGGGAATTGCTGGTTTTCGTGTAGCATAATAGGAACTAAAACAGGCCGTATGTTTTCGTTGTAAAATTCGGTAACATATTT
>JASGMZ010000199.1 GCA_030156305.1 Bacteroidales bacterium
GGTGTTGTAGTTATAATAAATGCATTTGGTTCAATTCAGGGGAAATATCTGAATAAAAATCTTCAATATAAAAAATTAACTAAAGTATATTTTGTTGCTTTTGTCGGGAGTAGCATTTTTGCAGTAATAATAGCAGCACTTGGTTATGGTGTATGGGCTCTTGTTGTAAGAACTTTATTTTGGGCTATTTTACTCAATGGTGGGTGGTGGGTTGTAAGTTCTTGGAAGCCAAAGCGTAAATTTTCTTTAAAATCGTTTAAAGAATTGGGAGCATTTGGCTCAAAACTATTGGCAACAGCCTTATTTAATACTTTTTTCTCAAATGTTTATTCTGTTTTAATAGGGAAATTATTTAATGCCCAGAGTCTTGGTTTTTTTACACGTGCAAAGCAGTTTTATGACTTGCCGGAAAGAAGTATAAGATCATCATCCGTGAATGTGTTTTTCCCTGCATTAAGTTATATACAGGACGACAACCAAAGGCTTGTCAGATCATATAAAAAAATGTTAAGTATTTATGCATTTATTCTTTTCCCAATATATGCAGTTTTAGCAATAATTGCCAAGCCCTTAGTTTTAATTATCCTTACAGATAAATGGTCTCAGTCCGCTATGTTATTGCAATTTTTTTGTTTTCTGGCAACAATTTATTTAAAAATTTTTTAAGGTGTTGGCCGCCCCATATTTTTTCTTTAAACTGTGGTTTAAATTTTAAAGGATAGATTTGATTCATTTTCAAAAATTTTTTATTGTGATACGAAACTACTTTGTCTATATCAATAGTTTTAATTAACTTCAAGCACTCAATAATAGATTGTCAAAGTTATTAAATTTTATTCAAATGTCTTTTATAATTGGAATTGCAGGCGGAACAGGTTCTGGAAAAACAACCGTAGTAAAAAAAATAGTAGCAAGATTGCCAAAGAATGAAGTAGCTATTATCCCACAAGATTCGTATTACAGAGATAGCGGGCATTTGCCTTTAGAAGAACGACAGGAGATAAATTTCGATCATCCCCGTTCGCTCGAATTTAGATTGTTAATCGAACATATTAAAAGATTAAAAGAAGGAAAAGCTATTGAACAACCCATATACTCTTACTTAACCTGTACTCGTTCTGATGAAACAATTTTTGTAAGCCCTAAAAAAGTGATTATTATTGAAGGAATCTTAATCCTTCAAAATGCACAGTTACGTAATTTAATGGATATAAAAGTTTTTGTTGATGCCGATAGCGATGATAGGCTTATGCGGGTTATTCAACGCGATTTGGTAGAAAGGGGAAGATCGGTCAGTAAAGTTCTTGACCGATATGAAAAAACCGTTAAACCCATGCACTTACAATTTATCGAACCTACAAAAAAATATGCTGACATTATAATTCCTCAAGGTGGCGAGAATAAAGTAGGTATCGATATTTTAACATCAATTTTAGAAAAAAATCTCCGTATGGATAAAAAATAATTATCATTTTATGTTAGATCATATTAAAATAGGAAATATTTTATTTCTGGATATTGAAACAGTTCCACAATATTCTGATTTTGAAAAAGTACCCGAAGCATTTAAGCAATTTTGGGAAAAGAAATCATCATTCTTCCGTGAGGAAGAACAAACCGCCTCAGATGTTTATCAACGTGCAGGAATTTATGCCGAATACGGCAAAATTATCTGTATTTCAGTAGGAATAATTGTTCATAAAGCAGAAGGACAATTTATCCGGTTAAAATCTTTTTATGGCGACGACGAAAAAAATTTACTTAGTGATTTCGCCAAAATGTTAAATAAATACTATGCAAAAAACAAAAGTATTTATTTGTGTGCCCATAATGGTAAGGAGTTTGATTTCCCGTATATCTCACGGCGAATGTTGGTTAATGGAATTTCATTGCCTACAATTCTTGATGTTGCGGGGAAAAAACCCTGGGAAGTTACTTTTTTAGATACGATGGAGTTGTGGAAATTTGGTGATTATAAACATTATACCTCATTAAATTTATTGACACATATTTTTAATATTCCAACTCCTAAAGATGATATTGATGGTAGCATGGTAGCTGATATATATTGGAATGAAAAGGATATTGATCGTATCGTTATATATTGTGAGAAAGATGTTTTGGCCGTTGCTCAGCTTTTTTTGCGTTATCAGGGAAAACCTTTAATAAAACCCGAAAATGTAGAGTCTGCCACAGATTAAATTCACCTAATCTGCTAAAAAATTCTGTATAATTTTTAAAAAAAGTTTTGGTTGCTCAGCATGTAGCCAATGCCCTGCATTGGGTATAATTTCTATTTCGGCAAAAGGGAAAACAGTTTTAATGGCTTTACGATCAGGAGATTCGATATAATCAGATTTCTCTCCCTTAATAAAAAGAACCGGAAAGCCGGTTATCCCATTTCCATTCTTAAAATTCTCGATAGTAAGCCCATCCATAATATTTTCTAATTCATTACTTATGCTTTCCAGGTTGAGTCTCCATTTAAACTGGTTGTCTTTTGTGCGGCTTACGTTTTTTAATAAAAACTGGCGTACTCTTTTCGATGGTATTGACGAAGAAAGTATTTGATCAATATCTTCGCGGTTTTTTACATGCTTAAAATCCACATTATACATTGCTTTGATAATGGTTGAATGAGAAAGTAGCTGAGTTGATTTTGTATTTTTATAAGATATAGGAGAGATATCAACTACAATCAGGTTGTTTACCCTTTCGGGATAATCAACCGCAAAGAACATGGCTGTTTTACCACCCATCGAATGTCCTAAAATAATTGCTTTATCAATCGATTGCTTATCCATAAACTCAAGTAAATCTTCTTTTAGTAGATGGTAGTTATGTTGTGGTGAATGGGGTGACTTACCATGATTCCGCTGGTCTACTAAATAAACTTCGTAATTTGCGGATAGTTTTCGGCCTATACTTACCCAATTATCCGACGACCCATACAGCCCGTGTAAAATAATTAATGGAGGCCCATCGCCAAATTTTCTGAAAAATAAATCCATGCTTTAGTTCTTTAATTCACGTAAATACATTTGGATAGTATTTTCGAGCCCATAGTAAAGCGCATCTGAAATTAAGGCATGTCCAATAGATACTTCTAATAATCCCGATATGTTTTGATAAAAATATTTTAGATTATCGAGATTTAAATCATGGCCGGCATTAAGCCCTAATTCAACATTATTAGCAGCTTCGGCAGCTTTAATAAAGGGTTCTATTGCTTTTTCTCGGTTTGTTGAGAAATTGGCTGCATAAGGCTCGGTATAAAGTTCAACTCGGTCAGTTCCAGTTTCTTTTGCATTTTTTATACGTTCAATATCTGTTTCAACAAAAATAGATGTTCGAATACCTTTTGCTTGAAACCGCGAAATCACTTTTTTTAAAAAATCTCTGTGTTTTATTGTATCCCAACCAGCATTAGATGTTAATGCATCAGGAGGATCGGGTACTAAAGTAACCTGGTTAGGAACAATATCTAACACTAATTCTATAAATTTTTCTGAAGGATATCCTTCAATATTATATTCGGTAGTAATAATAGGTTTAATATCATAAACATCGCTATATCGTATATGTCTTTCATCAGGCCGTGGATGCACAGTAATTCCCTGCGCACCGAAACGTTGACAATTGATGGCTGCTTCTAAAACATTTGGAATATTTCCGCCTCTGGCGTTTCGTAATGTTGCAATTTTATTTATATTTACACTTAATCTTGTCATTGATTTATATTTTTAATAAACATTAAATGGTTTTGCTTTGTTTATTGAACAAAAATACGAGTATTTTTTGAACTGAATAATATTATGTTGGCAAAAGATTTAATATCAGATGAAATACCTTCGTTGCGTACATCCGACACTGCTGTTGAAGCTTTAAACTGGATGGAGGTATTTCGTATTTCACATTTACCCATTGTAAATAATGAAGAATTTTTAGGGCTTATCTCCGATGCCGATATTTATGACTTAAATGCTCCGGAAGAATCGATTGGAAACCACAAACTCTCTTTGTTAAGGCCTTTTGTACGATATGATCAGCATGTTTATGAAATAATGGAAATTGCCGGACGTTTAAAACTTACCGTTGTGCCTGTTCTCGATTATAATAATAAATATATGGGGTTGGTCCGAATGAGTGATCTGTTGCACTATTTTTCTAAAATTTCAGCCATTGAAAAACCTGGTGGAATAATTGTGCTTGAGTTGAGTGAAAGAGATTACTCTATGACTGAAATTTCACAAATTGTAGAATCGAATAATGCTAAAATTTTAAGTATGTATTTAAATACTTCTCCCGATTCTACCAAACTTGAAATTACTTTAAAATTAAACCTTACCGATATAACACCTATAATTCAGACTTTTAATCGATACGATTACAGCATTAAAGCTTCTTTTATGGAGTATGACGAACAGGATGATCTTTATAATTCAAGATATGAGTTGTTTATGCGTTATCTGAATACTTAAGGTGTATTTTGGTTTAATTTTTGATTAATAATTAATACATAGAGATTTATAAAAAATAAGATTTATTACAATTATTTTTTTCATGAAAGTTGCAATATTTGGTAGGCCTTTCGATAGAACTTTTAAAGATTATATTCTTCGTTTTTTTGATAATCTGATACAACACAATATAACAATTTTGGTGCATCAGGATTTTTATCAATTTCTTATTAACGAAATTAATCTTCCACCTAAAAATATTGAAACTTTCAGAAAACATTTTGAGCTTAAAGGAGATACTGATTTAATGTTTAGTATTGGTGGTGATGGAACTATATTGGATGCAATAACCTTTGTAAGAGATTCCGGGATTCCTATTGTCGGGATAAATACAGGAAACTTAGGTTTTTTGGCAAGTATCGCTAAAGACGAAATTGATAATGCTTTGGAAGCTATCTATACAAAAAATTATACTATCGAAGAAAGAACCCTTTTAAAGTTGGAGAATCCTACTACAGTTTTTCATGATTTCCCCTACGGATTAAACGAGATTGCGGTTCAAAAAATAGATTCGGCTATGATTAAGGTTCATGTATATATCGATGATGAGTTTTTAAATACATACTGGGCCGATGGATTAATTATTTCTACTCCAACGGGCTCTACAGCATATTCTTTGAGTGTTGGTGGGCCTATAATTATTCCTAATTCCGGAAATTTTATTATTGCTCCCATTTCTCCACATAATTTAACAGTGCGTCCGATTGTGTTACCCGATAGTAGCAAACTACAATTAAAATTAGAATGTAGAGCGGTTAATTATATTGCTTCCATCGATCATCGTTCGGTTGTTATTAATAATACAATGGATTTAAAAATCGAAAGGGCCGATTTTAAAATTAAACTATTAAGGTTAAATACTACCAGTTTTTTTAAAACATTAAGAAATAAACTGATGTGGGGAGCTGATAAAAGAAATTAAGAATAAAGTAAAAAACATTTTTTGTTTTTAAATTGTTGATAAATAAGTAAATTAATAGAATATATTTTATAATTAATGAATTTATTTTTAATTTTAAAAAAATAGATACCTTTGTAATAAGAAGATGAAAAAAATGAAAAAA
>JASGMZ010000200.1 GCA_030156305.1 Bacteroidales bacterium
ACTTATTTAAGGTAACCTCAACGGTTATTTCATTTCCTGCTTCTACTTGTTTGGTGGCATGCATTTCTAATGTTACATCAGAGAACACAAAACTTATTGCCAAAACAATCCAGGTAAAAATAAGAAGCAATAAATGTTTTATCATATACTAAAAGTATTAATTTTCTATAACCCAATAAAAATAGCTATTTAATACAATAATAACAAAATATCAACATAAGTTATCAACAATTGTTAATAAATATTGATTTTTGTTTATAACCATATTGTTGTTTAGATACAATAAATTTAGGTTTAAAATTATCAATAGTTTTTCTTAATAAATTTTCAACCATAATGTAACATATAACTAACAGGCCAAAATTGTGGATACCCATTAATTAATCGATTAAAGATATAAATTTAAAAGTTAGGACTCAATAGATATTGAGCATAAAACTCATTAATTTTATCAACAGCCTCGTCGGGAGTATCAACAATCTGAATTAGATCCAAATCTTTTTCTTTAATATTTTTTTCTTTAAGAATCACATTTTTAATCCAATCTATTAACCCTTTCCAATACTCAGAGCCAACAAGGATTATAGGGAAACGTCCAATTTTTTCGGTCTGAATGAGCGTTATTGCCTCAAAAAGCTCATCAAGGGTGCCAAATCCACCGGGTAAAACAATAAATCCCTGGGCATATTTAACAAACATTACTTTACGGACAAAAAAATGTTCGAAGCTTATCAGCTTATCCGGATCGATAAACAGGTTTGCAGACTGTTCAAACGGGAGGTCAATATTTAATCCTACGGATTTTCCATTACCTTTTTTTGCGCCCATATTTCCGGCTTCCATAATACCTGGCCCGCCTCCGGTAATTACACCATATCCACATTTTGTTAGCTTAAAAGCAATATCTTCGGCAATTTTAAAATACTTATTGTCTGGCTTTGTACGTGCAGACCCAAAGATTGAAACACATGGCCCAATACGAGATAATTTTGAATAGCCCTCAACAAATTCAGCCATTACTTTAAATATTGACCAGGAATCAGAAGTCTGAATCTCATTCCAATCTCTATCATCAAAAGCATTTTTAATCATTTCGTCGTTGTTCATAAATCGATATTTTAAAATATAATTACACTAAATTAATCTTTTTTTGTAAGAATTCTATGCGACAGAAAATTTTACAAAATATTAATTTTATAACTTCAATTCCGGTTTGAGATATTCTGCAGTATAACTATCTTTATGATGAATCAAATCTTCGGGTTTACCCTGGGCAATAATATACCCACCATTGGATCCGCCATCTTTGCCCAAATCAATAATATGATCGGCCATTTTAATCACATCCATGTTATGTTCAATTACAATTACTGTATTGCCTTTATCAACAATATTATTAAGCACTTGTAAAAGAATCCGAATATCTTCAAAATGCAACCCTGTTGTTGGTTCATCAAGAATATACAATGTATTTCCTGTATTCCGTTTGGCCAGTTCTGCCGATAATTTTACCCGCTGCGATTCACCTCCGGAAAGTGTTGTTGAGGGCTGTCCAAGGGTAATATATCCCAGTCCAACCTGTTGCAAAGCTTTTAATTTTTGTTTGATGGAAGGTACAGGCTCAAAAAATTCAACCGCATGGTTTATGGTCATATCCAAAACATCGCTTATTGATTTACCTTTATATTTTACTTCGAGGGTTTCGCGATTGTATCGTTTACCATTACAGTCTTTACAATGAACATATACATCGGGCAAAAAATTCATTGCTATGGTTTGCATCCCTGCTCCCTGACAAGTTTCACAACGGCCCCCTTTAACATTAAACGAAAACCGCCCGGCTTTATATCCACGAAGTTTTGCTTCGGGTGTTTGTTCAAAGAGCTTTCGAATATCAGAAAATACACCGGTATAAGTCACCGGATTAGACCTGGGTGTTCGTCCTAAAGGAGATTGATCGACTTCTATTACCTTATCAATATTTTTAATTCCTTCCATCGAATCATAAGCCAAAGGTTGTTTATTTGAGCGGTAAAAATGCCGGCTTAAAATTGGATGCAATGTTTCATTAATAAGCGATGATTTGCCACTACCTGAAACGCCTGTTACGCATATAAATTTTCCCAAAGGAACCTTAAGGGTTACATTTTTAAGATTGTGTCCCTTTGCTCCTTTTAATATAATTTCCTTATGATTTCCTTCGCGTCGTGTTGAGGGTACTTCTATATTTTTCCTATGGTTAAGGTAATCGGCAGTTAACGAATCCGATTGGATAATTTCTTCAGGTGTTCCTTCCGCAACAACATCGCCCCCATGCCGGCCTGCCTTAGGCCCCATATCCACAATATGGTCAGCTGATAAAATCATTTCTTTATCATGCTCAACCACAATAATAGAATTTCCAGCGTCGCGTAATTGTTTTAATGAGTTAATTAATTTTTGGTTATCGCGTTGATGCAATCCAATACTTGGTTCATCCAAAATATATAACACATTAACCAGCTTAGATCCCACTTGAGTGGCTAAACGAATACGCTGGCTTTCTCCATTAGACAAACTTCGGGCAGGCCGATTTAGAGATAAATAGTTTAAACCAACATCCAGTAAAAAAGATAAACGTTCGGATATTTCTTTAATAATATCGCGTGCAATTAAATTTTGTTTTTCGGTTAAATGCTGAGGCAGTTCTTTAAACCATTGGTAAAGCTCATCAATATCCAAATTTGATAATTCGGCAATATTCTTTTCAGCTACCTTAAAATGCAACGATTCCATTTTTAATCGGTTTCCATTGCATTTGGGACAAACTACTTTTTTTATATACTGCTCGGTTTGTTTTTTACTACTGATTGAAAATTGTTCTTGTTGATAATTATGGATATAATTGACAATCCCTTCAAAATTTAAGAAATAATTTGAAGATTGTCCTAATGGCGTATTCAACAACTTAAACGATTCATCCGATCCATAAAGGATAATATTTAAAGCATTTTTAGGAATATCTTTTATGGGAGTATCAAGAGTAAACTTATATTTTGTGGCAATAGCGTCTAACTGCCAAAATATCAGCATATTTTTATATTTTCCTAAAGGAGCAATTCCCCCTTTCCGAATACTTAATGAAGGATCGGGAATAATTTTTTTTACATCAATTTCATTAACCACACCTAAACCATTACATTTTGGACAAGCTCCTTGCGGTGAGTTAAATGAAAAAGTATGGGGTGCCGGTTCGTTATATGAAATACCACTAACCGGACACATTAATTTACGGCTAAAATAATGAACTTCGTTGGTATCTTTTTCTAAAACCATCAATAATCCCTTACCATGCTGCAACGCTGTTTTTACCGTTCGTTTTATCCGTTTGGAATCGCTTGTTGTTATTTTTAATTTATCGATAACCGTTTCAATAAAATGAGTTTTATACCGATCAAGCTTTAACCCATGAGTTAATTCTTTTATTTCACCATTGATACGAGCATATAAAAATCCTTTTTTGCGGATTTGTTCAAACAGTTCTTTATAATGCCCTTTTCTACCCTTCACCTGTGGTGCTAAGATTATTACATTTTTGCCGTCAAACTTTTGTATGATTAAATTCAGGATTTGCTCATCGGTATATTTTACCATTTTCTCGCCTGTAACATAGGAGTATGCATCTGAAGCACGGGCATATAGTAACCGTAAGAAATCATAAATTTCAGTTACAGTCCCAACCGTAGAACGTGGATTTTTGTTGGTTGATTTTTGTTCGATAGAAATAACAGGGCTTAATCCGGTAATTTGATCAACATCGGGCCGTTCCATATTGCCCAAAAACTGTCTGGCATAAGCAGATAAGGTTTCGATATACCGTCGCTGGCCCTCTGCATAAATGGTATCGAAAGCAAGAGATGATTTTCCGCTGCCACTCAAACCAGTAATTACCGTTAATTTATTACGTGGAATGGAAACATCAATATTTTTAAGGTTATGGACTCTTGCACCAAGTACTTTTACTTCTGAAGTTCTAACCGTTTTTTCTTCTACAATGTCTAAATTATCTTTTCCCAAGGGTACAATGATTTAAAATTATTCTGCAATTTGAGATGAGTCTGCTAAGTTATAATCATGAATTAATGAATAATTACGGTATCCTTGTTCAGGAATTTCGATAGCATATTCTTTGCCTTTAGAATTGGTAAGAAACGAATCTCTGAGCCATGGATTAAAATATTTTAATATTTTATAATTAATTTGATATTCATTCGCAAAAGCAGCAAAGTCGCTAACAGAGGAATCTATCTTAACCGTGAAAGTAGGAATTTCATGATAATAATCTTTCTCGCGTAAATAAAACCCATATTTTTCAGGGCTCTCTAAAATTAACTTAATAGCCAAAACACGGTATATATAACGTGCTGTTTCCGTATTTAATAAAAGGTTATAATAATTTCTTTCATTTTGTCGGTTAACCTGGCGTAATAATCCGGTACGTCCCATATTATAAGCAGCAGCAGCCATGGTCCAGCTACCAAATAAATCATAAGCATCTTTTAAAAATTCAGCCGCTGCGCGGGTAGATTTTTCAAGATGATATCGTTCATCCACTTCGTCATTTACTTCCAGCCCGTAATCCCCAGCTGTACCTTTTAGTAGTTGCCAAATGCCAACAGCTCCAGCAGGTGATACGCTATTTTTCAAATCACTTTCGGCTAATACCAGGTATTTAAAATCTCCGGGTACACCATTTTCCTGTAATACTTTTTCAATACGCGGAAAATATCGGTTTGCCCGTTTAATAAACAATACGGTTTGCGACTGCCAATAGGTGTTTATAAGTAGTTCCTGATCCAAAGCTTCACGTACATCAAAATAGTTGAGTGGGACTTCTTCGCCGGCAAATGTTAATTTTTCGGGAATAGGTATAGCAAAAATTGAATATTTATTTTCAAAAGCTTCCCTATAATCATTATCAGCAGATTCTCTTCCCTGCCTGAAAAATGAAAACAATAAAATAAGAAAGACTAAAATAATTAGAGTAACAAATGTATAGAGGTATCTCATAAAAAACTTTTTTAAATAAATTGTTATCCAAAATTAATTAACAAAATCTTTGGATAAAGGTTACAAAATTAAAGAATTTTTATTCTGAAAAGAAGAATTAAAATGAATAACTTACCCCGGTATAAATACCTATTGAGTAGGGATGAGATTCTACTGCTGAATTAGCATTTATGGGGTTTAAATAATATTTTATGGATGGTTCGATAAGTATATTCACTGAATTCAGAATTGGATATTCCAATCCAAACCCTAATGAACCACTATAATTGATATCATTAACTCCATTGGTTTTTCCAATTACATCTTTACTGTTTTCATACATTAAATAAACATTATTCCCAACAAGGAAATTTGCACCAACGCCTCCAATTAGGTTGATATCAATAATTTTATCAATAATTTTGTATCTAATAATTAAAGGAACTTCAATATATTCAAAACTCTGACGGATATTAGCGTTTAATTTATTAAAAATTGGATTTGATAAATCATAACTACTTTT
>JASGMZ010000201.1 GCA_030156305.1 Bacteroidales bacterium
CAATTTTATTTTGGGCCGAATCATTATACAACCCTAAAAAAACAAGGCTTGGAATTTGAACGGATTATTCCGTTAGGATGGGGTATATTCGGTTGGATTAACCGTTTTGTTGTAATTCCTGTTTTTAACTTTTTGGATAATTTTATTGCCAATTACGGGTTAATTATTTTAATCCTTACCATACTTATTAAAACTGTTTTGTTTCCGTTGACCTACAAATCTTATTTGTCCTCCGCCAAGATGCGTGTGTTAAAACCTGAAATTGACCTGATTAATAAAAAGTTCCCGAAAAAAGAGGATGCCATGAAAAAGCAACAGGCTACCATGGCACTTTATAAAAAATCAGGAGTCAACCCCATGGGTGGATGTATTCCGATGCTTATTCAATTTCCAATTTTAATCGCCCTGTTTAGGTTTTTTCCTTCATCTATTGAATTAAGACAAAAAAGCTTTTTGTGGGCTGATGATTTATCATCTTACGATTCGATATTAGATTTACCTTTTGATATCCCTTTTTATGGTGATCATGTAAGTTTATTTACCCTTCTAATGGCACTGGCATTATTCTTTTCTACTAAAATAAACAGCGGCCAGATGGGCGATTCTAATCAACAAATGCCGGGCATGAAGTTTATGATGAATTATATGATGCCTGTAATGTTGCTTTTCTTCTTTAATGGTTATTCTGCCGGATTAAGCTACTATTATTTCTTGTCCAATGTAATTACTATGGGACAAACATTAATTATCCGGCGTTTTGTGGATGACGAATCCTTATTGAAAAAGCTGCATGAGAATAAAAAGAAACCGGTTAAAAAGTCTAAATGGCAGCAACGACTGGAGGAAGCTGCCAAGCAAAAAGGATATAAACCGCCTAAACGATAAATAGTTAGCACAAGTATATTTTAAAAAACAGGGCCGGGTTTTTATTGCCCGGCCTTGTTTTTGGATAGTGAAGAATCCATCGTTAGGATTTTTTCATTTTTGATGCTAAATATTTTAGAATGCTCTTTTTTTACTGGGAGTCATTTTATGTTCGCGTCGCATTTCAAAAATATCTGTACTGATGGAATAATCACCAATTAAATGTTTACAGAAATAATCGGCTTTTAACCAAAAGAAATACTCTGAATATTCACCAAAACCATGGCGCTGGCCAGGCATAATAAAAAGATCAAAGCGTTTTTTTGCTTTTATTAAAGCATTAGCCATGCGAATAGTATTTCCGGGGTGTACATTATTATCAATATCGCCATGTACCAGTAATAGTTTTCCTTTTAAATTTTTGGCCAATTGTGGATTGGTTTCTATTTCGTATAAAAATTTTGAATTTCCTTCTTCATCAATCTTCTCTTCAACGCCATGATGGGTTTCGCTCCACCAGCGGTTATAAATATTGTTGTCGTGATTTCCTGCTGATGAAACTGCTACTTTATAAAAATCGGGATATTGACACAATGCAGCGGTTGACATGAATCCACCACCGGAGTGACCACAAATGCCTACTTTTTCAATATCAATAAATTTATAACGCTGGGCTAACTGTTCGGCTACATATTTTTTATCGGCTAAGCCATAGTCTCTTAAATCTCCATATCCATAATTATGATACCATTTTGAACGATTTGGATGTCCACCCCGGTTTCCTAAAGTTACGACGATAAACCCTAATTGAGCAAAACGATCGGTACGATCCATACGTGCAGAAAACGAACTATTTACTGATTCGGTTTGTGGCCCGGGATAAACATATTGGATTAATGGATATTTTTTGGTTGAGTCAAAGTTGAAAGGTTTGTATATCACTCCATAAATATCTGTAATACCATCGGCAGCTTTGGCTTTAAATATTTCGGGAAATTTGTATCCGGCAGCAAAAAGATTGCTCAAATCTGCTGTTTCAAGTTCTATTACAACGTTCCCGTTGTTATCACGGATTTCTGATTTTGGGGTGGTGTTTACACGTGAAAAATTATTTACAAAGTATTTATATGAATCACTCATCTGAGTATAATGGTTGTAATTTCCTGCATTTAATAATTTAAATCCGGTACCATCCAGGTTAACACGGTATAAATGGGTATAATATGGATTTTCATTATTTTCATGTCCGTTTGCAGTAAAGTATACAACTCTATTTTTAGCATCTACCCTTTCAATGTTTGAAACATGCCAGGGCCCTGAGGTAAGTTGTTTTTTCATATTACCTTCGCCATCATACAAGTATAAATGTGCCCAACCATCTCTTTCAGACCAGTGGATAAACTCATTGCCATCACCAATCATGTAAAGTGTTTTTTGTTCCAAATAGGTATTCATCCGCTCTTCAATTAGTACTTTAACGTTCCCGGTTATTAAATCGAGTTCACAAATATCCATTCTGTACAAATCGCGGCTATTTCTTGTAAAATAAAGTTTGTCAGAGGTTTTGGACAACCATGTAGTGGGTACATAATCTTCAATTTTTTCTTTATTGGTTTTTATTTCCTGGTGTATTCTAAGCGACTGGTCATTAAACGCTTTAACATCATACTGTTTTCTGGAAGTATCGCTCATTGTGAATACCCATAACTCTTCTTGTGTGGCATTTTCTTCGCCGGGCATGGTATATTTGTAGGATTCTAACTCGGGACGAGGATTGGCTAAAACATCAATGACCCAAAGCGTTTTAACATCTCTTTGGTCGTAGCGAATAAGTGCAAATTTTTTGGAATCCTGAGACCAGTAAATCCGCGTCCTTCTTCTTTTTTCGCTTTCTTCTTTTATTTTCTTTTCATCATCATTTTCTCCGGCTGTATATCCTCCGCCATAGGCATAGTGCTGTTCTCCGTCGAAAGTTAGTTGATGTTCCACAATAGTAGAATCTGTTTCTCCTTCTTCTTCATTTTTTGCTTTTTCGTAATTTTCTTTATCCATCCAGTAAAGGTTATAATTTCTGGAAAAAATCACATATTCACCATTGGGCGATATATTCGCCCATTTTGGAACCTCTTTTTCTTCTTTCCAGTCTTCGATCTCGTAGAGTTTGCCAGTATTTAAATTATATTCTAAATGGAATACTTTCTTTTCGGGTTTTTCTTTTTTGTCTTTTTTATCAGCAACAGACTTTGTAGTGTCCGCTTGAGTGGTATCTTTTTTTGTTATTTTTTCTTCTTGAGTACTGGTTACATCAAATTGAAAAACCGTATCGTCTTTTTTAAATTTTGGTTTTATTTCGGGTAAATGTTTGCCATCATACGGATCTTTCGTTATTAATGTTAACATGGCAGCCATACGATCATTATCAAACATTTTCTTTTTAGACCTGTTGTTTAAATCAACAATATAATAATTGGTTCCATTAGATGTCTTGTATGAATACCAAAATTTGTCACCTGTTTTCATCCAGTTTGGACGAACGGATGTGCTGAAAACCATTCTTTTAATTTTTGTAGGGGAAAATTGTTCAGCTAATCTGTAGTTTGCTTCTGTAATGGGTTCATTTTGCCCTAACAAACTGGTAAATAAGAATGTTAAAGTAAGGGTAAAAAAAAGTTTAGATCTCATAGTTTTGATTGTTTTTGTATGATTAGAAATATTAGGATTATTTTAATGAAAATATAAAAGGCCTTTATTCTTCAGGCCTTTTACAGGTTGGTTATTATCTCTTTTTTTTTTTTTGTGTTTTTCTCCTGTGCTTCAATGTAATATCCTTCGCGCGATAATAAGTGGTCGAGGTTTGCAACACCGTAAACCACAATAGCGGTTACAATAGAAGTGTGTTTCTGGTATTCAGGGATACTTTTGTTATATAGATCGCGTTCAGTATGCCAAATTTCTCCATAATTGAAATTATATCCTTTAATATCTTCGGTTCCAAAACCAATAGTTGGGACGCCTTCAACTGCAAACGGCCCGCTATCGGTACCCCAGGGTTCTTTGGGCTTTTGTCCGGGTTCTCTTTTTTTCAACGTAAACGGGAAATCGGGATTAATATCATTTAGCGGGGCACATATTTTTTCAAAATCGTCCCACATGGCCTCTGTAACGCTAATGCTTGTTGGAACAGTTGGCCCTCCATCCCGGTTAAACATATTTGATATATTGTTTAGTTTATCTTTATTATTTTTTATCCAGTGTTTCGATCCCAATAGGCCAAATTCTTCGCCAGCCCATAAACAAACCAGGATTGTACGTTTAGGTTTTCCTCCTGCTTCCATAATTAGTCTGGCAGCTTCCATGGCAGGAGATACACCGGAACCATTGTCAACACCTCCTGTTGCCACATCATAAGCATCGAGATGTCCGCCCATAATTACATATTCTTCGGGATATTGTGTTCCGGGAATAACACCGATTACCGTGTGATACTTTATCGGGCCCATTTTAAAATGATTACGAATATCAAATTCTAACTGGAAATATCGGCGTTCTTTAGCCATTTGTTCAATAATTTTATATTGATGTTCGTCCAGCTTGATGTCCGGGACCGTAGGCAATGTTTCAAAGGTAAGGCTGTCAATATTTTTGCGGTCATATAAAACCCGGATAGGAACTGGAGATGACTGGATGAATCCGAGAATTCCTGCTTCAATCATTTCTTTATAAAATAAGGCTGGTTCATCATTATAGGGAAGCAATTCTTTTTGTTCACCCGATTTTCGATTTTCCCAGTTATATCTTCTTATTTCACGATTTTTCTTTTCAATTTCTTCATTTTCTTTGATAATCTCCTTACGTTTTGCATCAGCACTTTTAGAGATATCTACAGGCCAGCCTTCATTTTTTCCGGTAATTAAGACCCATGCACCTTTTAAGTGATGTTTCATCTGGTCGAATTGAGCCTGAGTTTTAGGTTCCATAACTACATGCCCGCGTTGTACCCCTTTTGTGCCAGAGGTATACGATGGGGTTGCAAAATGTAGGTTCATCCCATTTTCTCCAATTAAGCGTCCAAACCAGGGTCCGCGGTTAAAACCAACCGGAACTTCTCCGGCTTCGTCCATAATCACTTCCATGCCCCACTCTTCAAATTTATGTGCAGCCCATTGAGCAGCATTTTCATAAGCATCCGAACCGACTAACCGTCCTCCAAATCGGTTGGTTAACACATCGAGATGTTGCATGGTTCGATTATCGGTTTTCCCTATGTCAATAATTTTTTGAATAACAGGATCTTCTTGTGCATATAAAAAATTAAAGAATGATCCAAAGGTTAGAAATAAAGCTATAAATAATGTTTTTTTCATAATGAATGATTTTGAGTAGATACCTCTTAGAATTGATTTTACTCCATTGGTTTAAATGATGTGAAAAAAATGAAACCATAGATTTTACTCATTCCTTTTATCATAATGTAAATTTACATTGATACAAGCTATTCACGATTAATAAACGAAAGGGTGATAGGGTTAAATAAATTGATAAATATGGCTCTATTAAACTACATTGTTGTTACGAGAATTTTGTTATCATGTAAAAAATTATAAACAAAGTTATTGATATTTTTATTTTAAATGAATAAACCATGTAAGCATTCACAGCGTTAATAAATTATAGATATACCTAAAA
>JASGMZ010000202.1 GCA_030156305.1 Bacteroidales bacterium
ATTTTCTATTGTTGTATTTTAGGAAATTAAATGGAAGAAGATAGGATAGCAGAAGCAGTCAGATACGTAATAAACGATATCGTTCGTGAGAAATAGCACATTGTATAAAAATGTGTTTTAATATTTTACATTATTATAAACCTTAAACTTTAAATTATTATGAAAAAATTATTATTTGGATGTGTTTTAATAAGTATTCTAACAAGTTTTGGATATGCTCAAAAAACTAAACTTGAAAATTACCAGAAAGGACAAATTAATCTTGAAGATGGTAGTAATATGAATGTTTATGTTTACTTTAACTGGGAATATGCTGATGAATTTCAAAACAGTGTCTCTTACATTACAGAAGATCAGTATAAAAGATTTGAATCTGGCGAGAAATTTAAATCCAAGGAAATAACAGAACTGAAAGTAAAAAAGGTTAAAACTTATACTTTAGAAAATGGTAAAAAATTTAGTAAGGTTAAATTTGCAGATTTAACTGCAGCAAGTGCAGCATCCTTTCCTAAATTTTATTTATTTGAAATCGTTGCTGAAGGGAAAATAAATCTGTATAAAAAGTATGTTAATCTTGGAGCCGTTCGAGTTGGTGACTTAGCGCTTTTAGATGATCAAGGTGAAATTGATTATGTTAATTCTACTTATGCATGCTTAATTCAAAAGGGAAATGAAAATGCAAAAGACCTTGTTACAGTAAAAATACAAGAATATGTTGAAGATAATAAAGATGTATTATCAAAACTTGAGGCTGGCGAATATGGAGAGATAAATTCAGTGTTTGGTTCAAAAATGGGTACCAATGCTGTAGATTGCACTAAATATATTGATGGATTGATAAATATGGTAAACGATTATAATAAATAGTCTGCATGAAAATCCAACTCGCGCGGACATGCCCCGTTCGCCTAAGGCTATAATTTAATACACATAACAGCTCGGCGTAGGCTTTGCCTGCGTCGGTCTATTAGTATGTCGGGCGATTGGCAAGGGTGTCCAAAACGATTTGGAATCTGAATGCGAAGTTTAACCGTTAAAATAAATAGAATAATTATTGATTTTGCAACTAAATATAGTTACATTTGCATATGAGTAAAAAAGAGAAACTGATTGCCCGATTTTTAAGCATGCCGTCTGATTTTCATTATGATGAGATGGTTAAATTACTTGGGTACTTTAACTTTAAGGAGGTTAGAAAAGGAAAAACATCCGGTTCAAGAGTTAAATTTATAAACGAAGAAGGAGTTCCGATAATATTACACAGACCCCACCCGACAGGGATTATGAAACACTATCAAATGAAACAAATTAAGGAGGTATTAGGATTATGAAACATTTAGAATACAAAGGATACACAGGCAGCATCGAATATAGCAAGGAAGATGATTTGCTTTTTGGGAAAGTGCTTGGAATAAGAGGATTGATTTCTTATGAAGGAAAAACAGGCAAAGAGCTTGAAGAAGATTTTAAAGAAGCAATAGATGCTTATTTAACTGATTGCAAGAACGAAGGTACAACACCAGAGAAACCTTTTAAAGGTAGCTTTAATGTAAGGGTGTCTGCCGAACTTCACCAAAAAGCTGCATTACTGGCAATGGAAGAAAAAATGTCGTTAAATAATTTTGTTGCAGAATCTATAAAGGAAAGAATCTTTAAAGAAACAGGAAACAGGATTTAATCCCACTTCCACCCTCCCGAAAGCTTTCGGGAGCCAACGCTTCTGCACCGTATTTTTTGTCATACTTTTTGTAGTTCCTTTCATGCATCGCTCGAACAAAAAGATATGCCAAAAAATCTGCTACCTCAGGACAAAATATAAGCCGTTTTTTAAAGTTTACTTTTAAATGAGGAAACAGTATTATTGCATCATAGGTGAGATCGACCGCCGATCTAAATATCAGGTACGAAACATAAATCCTGGGGCATCAAGTTAGGGAAAACATAAGAAACCCGTAAATCCCGATTATCGGGAGTGCCAGTTTCCTTTGCGACGTTCTTACCTTATTTTTTTTAATTGAATTACATATGTTTTTTCTTGCTCAGCTGGCGGTAGCGGAAGCATCGGCGATACCCTCCATTGAGAAACAAATCTATCAACTGACGAAGAAGTTTAACCGTTAAAATAGAACAAAAAGTACATAAAAAACGTTAAATTTGTAAGAGATAAAACTTGAGAATTATGAATGTAATTGAAAAAAGAGATTTTATACATAATTACCTGCACCGTGTTAAAGAGCCAGTAATTGATGAGTTGTATGAGAAGTTGATGGCTTTACTTAATGAATCTTTGCTTGAAGAATCAGAAGATGACATTAAAAATGGAAATTTAACAACTCACGAAGCTTTTAAACAGGAGGTACAGGCGTGGAGACATATGAAATAAAGTGGACATCAAGAGCAAAGAAAGACTTGCGGAAAGTCTATAAATTTTATACCGAAACAATACACGAAGAAAAAGCTTTTGAGATAATCACCAATGTTTTAAAAAGAGTTGATTTACTTTCTGATAGTAAATTAGTTAAGATTGGTGCTATTGACGAAGAATTTAAGCACCTGAAAAGGAAATATAAAAAACTAATCGAAAAAGACATTAAAATAACTTATAGGTTAAGCGAATCGAAACCTGTAGTTTATATAAACAGGGTTTTTGATACTCGCCAACATCCGTCAAAAAATAAATAAATCCCACTCCCACCCAATGCCATCGCTTCAGCACCGTATTTTTGTCATGCTTTTTGCATAAATGCCAATGTACCCCGCAGGCAAAAAAACACGCCAAAAATACGTATGCCCCAAGACAAAGTAACATAATACAAGTTATAAGAGCAGCCCCGCAAATACCAGCCACACTGACCTAAGCTGTCAGTTATAACTGGTACTATGTTAAATTGCCCCACGCCCCCAACACACGCCGACCTTGACAAACAGTACATTAAAAAACCGCACTGGCTAACGCTCAAAACCAAAGTTTTTTAAAGAACTGTTTGCTGCTCTGACAGCGGTAACAAGAACCGCCGAAAAAGGCGGTACTTGTAGTGGCTTAAAACTTTGGCTTAGTCAAAGATAGCTTCCGCCCCCGATAGCTATCAGCGATTTTTAAGACATTATTTGCTTTAGTTATTAAGTCCAAAGTTCTATCAAATTATTTCTATATCCAAATGTTTATATTGATTTCACTGCTGTATATTGTTTTACCAGTTTAATCCCGGGATTCAACGCTATTCTTATACTAAAAATAAATCAGGCGGTAATATTTTTAATAATTTCTGATATTACAATTCAAAATCACATATAGTGCTTTTATATTGCGATTATTTTTTTTGTATTATTCTTCTGTACTTTTAAAATTTTACTTATTTTTACCGCCATATATAAATTTAGTTTTATTCGTTCAACCAACAAATAATTTAAGCAATGAAAATCTCAATTAAAGGTATCAAGGGAAAAGATTTTGTAATTGACTCAGAGGACAGTTTAGCCAGGAAACTATCTATGCTAATTGAAGGTCATTGTACCATCGGGGTACAGCAGGCAATAAAAAAGTATGGATATACAGAGCAGCGTTACTACCAGCTGTTGGCCAAATACCATGAGGGTGGTGCCCATGCATTAATTGGCAAAAAACCCGGTTCAGACAAACAACCTGTCAGGACAAAAGAAATAGTAAACCAAATCATCAGACTTCGATTTCTTGACCCTTTCTCCAGTGCTGATGTAATTGCCCAAAAGCTAAACCAGATGGGGCACAAGGTCAGTAAACGCAGTGTAGAAAGGACAATTACAGAATATGGGCTTCAAAAAAAACACATGTTCTGAACCCCCAAAAGGAGAAGCAAAGGCAAGCTGTTGAGATTCATAAGTCTAAACGGGAAAAAATAACGGTCAAGGTCAATACACAAACGACAGAACGATTTTTCAGGGAAAGCCTTTCGAAAAAAATAAGCGGGACTTTAGTCGGGTTATGGTTTCTGGCTGCTGAACATTTACGTCTTGGCAGTTGGGATTTAATCAAAGGGTATACCGGATGTGCCGATGCAGATATTGAGCCCCGTATCGTTATGCAAATAGTTAACGAGGCCGCACTGTGCAGTAATCGCGTAAGAAGAAGTAATTATATTACCCATCAGGGCTTTGAGTTTTTGAACGGACTTGGTTTTTTGGTAACAGACAGCCAGGTGCATGATTTGCTTGATAAGCATACAGTTAGTGAAGCCCAAGCATTGCAGGAATCATTAGCAGCCATACGGGCCAATAACGGCCATTATCAAGGAGGCTTAATCGCCATAGATCCTCATCGTATAATATCTACCTCTCAAAGAATAATGCCGAAAAAGAAAAAACAACCGGGAGAGCCATCACGGAAAATGTTGCAAACTTTTTTTGCACTGGACACTCAAACCGGGCAACCAATAGGTTGTGGCATAGGTTCGCCTGGCGCCAATACTACCCAGGCAACAATAGAGCTGCTGAACATAGCAAAACTGGTAAACAGGAATGCTTTAATACTGGCAGACAAGGAACACTTCACAGAATATTTAATTCGAAGTATTGAGCAGAACAGCGATTTTGAATTCCTTGTCCCGGCAATATCAACAGAAAGGATACGGAAAATTGAAAGGTCTCAAAGCTATCAAAGAAAATGGGCAGGCTATGCAATAGCAGAAACGATGTTTAATTTTGCCGGGCACAAAGAAAAATACAGGTTGCTTTCCCAGCGTGAAGGAGAAACAACAAAAGATTACACTTACAAATCATTTCTGACATTATCCAACAAGCCGGCAACAGAACTGCTGTCTGATATGTACCAGGAAAGGTGGTCGATTGAAGACTTTTTCAATTTTGACGGAGCCATGGGCTTTAACAGGGCTTCAACATTTAACCTAAACATAAGGTATGGCAAAATGTCTTTGGCCCTCTTGGCACAGGCTGCAACTTATGAACTAAGAAAAAAATTACCAAAACCATACAGCCGTTGGAATTCAACTCATTTGGCAGATGCATTGTTCAAAAAAATGGATGGATATATAAGTGTGAAAGACGATACCATCTTTGTTACATGTTATAATGCCCCCTTGCTAAGCGGAAATTGTATTTCCGTTTTTTCTCATTGCCGAATTTGTAATTCGGTATAATGCATTAGCATTATTAATTATTATATTTTCATTAAGTTTTTTTATGCCAACAGGGTATCAGATAAAAGAACAGGAAGCTGCCTACTATTTAACTTTTCAAGTAGTATTTTGGTTCGATATATTTACACGAAAAGTTTATCGGGATAATATAATCATCGAAAGTTTAAAATATTGCCAGCAAGAGATTATGAATCTAATTTTAGTTGATTTTAGATGGGAAACAGTAAAATGATGAAAAATTACAAATTTTTCGAAAAGCACAAGCAGAATTGTACATTCCGTTTAGCAGTGAGATATCCTTTTTTATATTCGATGGCAAGGTAGCGGTAACATACCCGTAGTTGTCCAGTTCCACTTCAGCTAACCCTAAGTTTTTTAATTCTTTTTCAAG